>CAKSPN010000005.1 GCA_934481375.1 uncultured Clostridia bacterium | reverse complement strand
CACTATGAAAGCCGAGGCGGTTGCAAGCTTAAGAGGCGGCTACCCGGACGGATATTTGTCAATAGCAAACGAAAGCTATCTCTTAAACGGAATTTCGGGCGACAGTGCAATAACAAGAAAAGATTTGGCATATATCATCTACAATATGCACCATGCGCAGAAGTATGATATAACCTATGAGGGCGACAGAATTTCTTACACAAAAAATCCCGAAACAACCGTTGCGGAGGATTTATTGGGCGTAAAGAAGTACAAGGCAGAGTTTGTAAGCACTGACCTTTCTTTGAGAATGCTTGAGCTTAAGTTCACTTCGGGCGACAAAAAAGGCACAACCGAAAAATACAATGTGTCCGATAAAATAGACCTCTCGCAGGTCGGCGGCAGCGGCTATGTGTATATAAACGAAGATGATGACGAGGTAGTGTATCTCGAAACTAAAAAAGGCTCAAACGTTATTTACGATTACATTGAAACGGTAAACAATTCGTACGATAACGAAAAAATAAGCGTTGACGAAATCAAAAAACTAAGCTTTGTAAATGACGAAAAAATTTACGATACCGACGAGGACCTTGTGGTATACTTCAACGAGAAAAAAGTAAACGACGAGGTAAACAGCTACAAAGGCTGTTTTGCAAAGGCGGTTGTCCGTGACGGCAAAATCATACGTATTGATATGTATGAATTAAAGCACGGCGGACAGGTTCTCTACTCCGTACACGACACCTTCAGATTTAAGCGTGCCGAGGAGGAAAGAGAATGGACGGACATAGACGATATTAAGTCGCTCGAATTGTATATTGACGGCACTCCGACGGATACAATGCTCGATATAAAAGGCGATATGATATTCGACTTCTGGCGTGACGAAGAAAACGACAAGCTTATGATTATCGCATCAAGCCGTGTTGCAAACGGTAAGGTAACGGGCAGAAAAGGCGAGGATAAAATCACGATAGACGGCGTTACGTATGACGTGAGCGACGATGTTGCAACGTTTAACATACAGGCTGACGAATACCGTCCCGGACTCGATTACGATTACATATCGGGTCAGAACGTGGCGGCATACTTTGCGGACGACAGAACAATCCGCTATATAAAGATAGACGCCGTAAACGTACGGCAGAACGTTGTCCGTGGCGTTATAACAAACGCATACGAGGAAAAAGGAACGGGCGATAAATACATTAAGGTTTTCCATATAGACGATAACCTTGGCGAGGTTGAGTACAAGGTTGCGGATAAATTAAAGAGCGGTTCTTTAAGTTTTACATACGCAAAAGACGTACAGAAAAACTACGAGGGCGCAGGATTCCTCGAATTTACATTAAACAGTAAGAATGAAATAAGAAACATTGATAATGTTAAATATTTCGGATACGAACAGTTGATGACTGAACATAATGTTCCGCCAAAGGGCGTTGTGTGCGGACAGTACTGTAATGAGGCGAAATGGTTTGCAATCCTTAATATTGACGGAGAATTTACCGTAAGAAGGCTCACGTACAGTACAATGCATTATATGCATAAAGACGGCGGCGGCTTAAGAATTATATCGGACTTCAATTCAAGATATAATTCAATACCGCAGTATTTTATGCTTCTGGGTTGGGAAAATGCCGCAACGGCATATACCGACACTTCATTCATAAGAGATATACGCTATGTTGATGATGATACATCAAAGCTTGTTATGGTAAACAACGTAACCTTTGATGTAAGCAATGACTACATCAGAGATAAGGATTTGCAGGTAAACGACCTTGTTGAATACAGAGCGACAAAAACAAGCAAAGAGCCTGTGTTTATAGACAGAAATCAGCATATGCCGGACGATTCGAGTCAGTGGACATACGACGCATGGCGACCCAACGCAGGCGAGGGATTTTACAAGGCGGACGATGTTTCATACTATAATGACGCCGCTATTCAGTTTATTGTAAACGGCGAGTACACCGACGCATACAAGTTTAACGATAACGGTATAAACGAGGGAAATATGACCAAAGTGTACAGACATGACCGTAACTCGTTCACTCTTGCGCTTATGAACTTCGGTTACGAGGTAAACTATGCGAGAGAATACCGAGGCGCATACACAATGAACTTAAGAAAGGGCGACAATATCTGGTTCCACTTAAACAGCGATAGAGTATGCACATATATTATCTATGAACCCAACGGAAATAACTACGACTGATATACTGCCGCACCGATGCGGCAGAGAAAGGAGATAATGCAGTGAAGAAAGGTTTTATAAATAAGATACTTGCAGCCACTCTTACGGCAGCTATGGTTATTTCCGCCGCACAGTCGGTTCTGGCGGATATAATAGTTATCGATAAGGACGAATTTATCGATAATGCAAGACATTACAAGCAGAATTATACCTTCGTTGACCTTACGGGCGTTTCAAACAGAGGTTTTGCGGACGAGGTTTCCGGCGACGGCAAAGGCGGCTGGTCGGACCAGGGACCCTCAAACGATATGGCTATATTCAATTCATACGGCGTGCAGAATTTTTCGGGGCTTGAATTTAAGGTAATAAACCCTAAGGAAAATGACGGCAAATCGTGTATTATGATGAGCGGACGAGGCGACAAAAACTGCCCGACCGACCTCGAAATACCCGTAAACGCAAAAGCGAAAGGTATATATTTCTTAAACTCCTGTCCGTATTCCTCAATAGGAATGACGGTAGGCACATATACGATAGTGTATGATGACGGCACGGAGGAGGTTATAACGCTCATTGTCGGCGATAACGTTTCCGACTGGTGGGGCAGTGTTTTCGAGGCTGATACGGCAGTAAGAGTATGGTCGGGACAGAACAACTCCTCAACCGTCGGACTGGACGCAACGCTGTTCTCAAACCCCAATCCCGACAAGGAAATAAAATCAATAAAGGTACATACTCCCGGCGGTGCTACAGACCCGTACCTCGGTATCGTTTCAATAACGCTTACCGATACGGACCCGTATTTGCCGATACCCAAAAAGATTGTTCAGGGTAATTTGTACGACTCAACATGGTATCCGTACTATGTCCCCGTTGACCCGTGGGCGATAGAGGGTACTCCGCTCGATGCGTCGGCACTTCTCGAAAAGCCGTCGGGACAGCACGGACGTGTTACCGTGGAGGGCGACAGACTCAAATTTGCAGACGGAACGGACTGTCAGTTCTGGGGTATTAATGTGCCGTTTTCTCATATGCTTATGACAAAAGACGACGCTCGTGCAGCGGCACGTATGATGGCGTCTCTCGGCTTTAACTGCGTGCGTTTCCATATAACAACGTCGATTGTTAAGCCGCACGAAAGTACAAGAGAAATCGGCAGACTGTCAATGGATAATATGGATAAGCTCGGATATTTCTTAAACGAGCTTAAAAAGAACGGTCTGTATTACGGCTTTGACCTCCCGTGGGGAGAATTGTACAAAAACAGCGACATTAAGTATTATGACAAAGCAAATGCAAGCGCAATAAAATATTATGACCCCGATTATATAGAAATCCTTGACGCACACGCAAAGCAGTTCCTCACATGGGAAAATCCCTATACGGGAATGTCGCTTGCGGAGGATCCGTCGGCGGTTTGGGCGTCGCTGTACAACGAGTCGACAATTTTCAGAAACTCCGTACTGGGAGGCGATGAGTATCATGACGCTGAAATACAGCAGTATTTCAATGATTGGCTTAAAGAAAAATATCCCACACGTGACGCTTTAAAGCTTGCGTGGACTCAGCCCGACTCGGACGCAAGAGCGCTTGAGGATAACGAGGATCAGTTCGAGGGAACGGTAAAAATATACGGCTCCTCCGAAAGAAGATACTGCAACAAAAAGCGGTACGATGATATGATAGCGTTTTTGGGCGATATGGAACGGAAAACGTATCATGACCGATTTATGAGAATAAAGGAATATGCTCCCGATATTCTGCTTTTGGGAACGACAACGTGTCCTGCGGGCGGATCGGATATATATACGGCGTATTTCTATACGGACGCAAAGGAAAGCGATATTTTAACGTTCCAGAACTACTGGTATCTGCCTTTCGGAAACGGCGAGGCGGTAGAAGCAGGAACAAAGCATGACCGTGTACCTGTATCTACATTGGCAAATTACGATAAGACAATGTACGCTATGGGATATTTTGCGGGTCAGCACATAGCCGGCAGACCGTATTTCCAGACAGAGTGGGACTCGAGCCAGGTAAACCCGTACAGGAGCGAGGCATTCCTTGAAATGGCGTCTTTCGCAAGAACGAATTATTATAATCCGTTCCTGTTCAACTGGGTAGCCACAAAATATGACGAACGTGCCCTGCTCGATAAAAACTCATTCCGTATGAACAGAGGTCACGATATAAACTATAAGCCTGACATAATGCAGGTTTTTCCGACTCTTGCGAGAATGGTTTTAAGACAAGACCTTAAGGAGTCTGAAAAAGGCTATTATACAAACCGTTATTACGGTCAGGACGTGTATGACAGCAACAAGCAGGGGCTGCGTGCGGATATGCGATATGCCGCCTGCGGTAAAAGCACTGTTGTTATGGACGATATATGTTTTGATAAGGACTTTACCAGCAATGATGTTTTAAAGCTTGAAAAATACGGCGAAAAGACAGGCAGATTTATTTCAAATACAAACGAAACAATGGTCGACTACAACGATATGATTTACTACGTAAATTCGCCCCGTGCACAGGCGGTTACGGGTTATGTCGGCGGTAAAAAGGTCGAGATGGACGACGTAATATTTGAAATGGAAACAAAGCACACCACGCTTTATATGTCATCGCTCACAAACGACAGCCTGACCGATACGGACAGTATGCTGTTCACATATGTGGGAGATAACAAAAACAACGGTATGAAGCTTACGGACGACGCTTTTGAAATCTTAGACGGCGGTGTGGGACCGATTGTCGTTCAGCCGGTTATCGGAAAAATAACCTTAAAGAGCAAGGATAATTTCAAAGTGTATATGCTCGATTTCACAGGCCACCGCAAGGGCGAACTCCCGACGGGCAAGGACGAAAACGGCTTCACTTACTTTGAAACAAAGGCAGAGCATGAAACAATGAATTATGAGGTTGTCCGCACGGCGAAGTCGGGCGAAAACTTCACACCCAAAAAGATTTCGTACCTGCCGGACGGCATATTTGACGATCTGTACACGGATTTGGGCAAATACGAGCCGTACAAAAAGGAAATAGAGCGTATAAGCCTTCAGGGATATATAAAGCCCGTGTTTGAGCATGAGTTCTATCCCGAACAGGGATTTACAAGAGGCGACGCCGTCAGCGTTTTAAAAACGGTGTTCGGTATTGTTTCCTCGGATAAAGACCCCGGCTTTGCCGATGTTCCAAAAGGCAGCAAGTATTACGATGTTATTGCCGCTGCGGCATATGCAGGTATGATTTCGTCAGATGCGGAAAACTTCCGCCCCGATGATTTTATCACACGTGAAGAATTTGCGGCAATGGTATACAACGGCATAAAAACAACAAATATGCTCCACCCCGATGAGAGAGGAACGGCAGTACCCGACCTTTCAAGAGTATCGGATTATGCAAAGGAAGCGGTGTCGGAGCTTGTTAAGCACGGCTACTGCGATGAAATTAACTCACTCGATATGAAATCGGCGCTCACGAGAGCCGATGTGGCAATAATACTGTACCGTATCTTGTGGGAATAGGAGGATATAATGAAGAAAAAAATTTCAGCCGTTCTTTCGGCAATAATGATGATTTCTTTTCTTCCGTCGGCAGTTCTTGCGGCAGGGAATACAATCTCCTCTGCCCAAGACCTGCAATCCTTCCGTGACAGTGTAAATAACGGAAACACTTATGAAGGTCAAACTGTGACGCTGTCGTCACAGCTTGACCTTTCGTCAATCAGCTGGACGGCAATAGGCACGGAGGAGCATCCGTTTATGGGCACATTTGACGGAGGCGGAAATAAAATAACCGGAATTACTGTGTCCTGTGCGGATAAATATGTCGGACTTTTCGGCTACAGCGGCGGAACGATAAAAAATCTCGGTGTTGCGTCATCGGAGAGCGGTATAAGGCAGAAATATATTTCTGAGGACGGCGTCTCACGGGACAAACAGCGCACATTTGCCGCCGCCGTGTGCGCATACAATGACGGCAGTATAGAAAACTGCACCGCAGAGGGCGTGCTGTCGTCACAGAACGGATATGCCTTTACGGCGGCAGGCGGTATTGCCGGCGAAAACGACGGCACAATATCCGGCTGTACCAATAAGGCACGCATAACCGCAAATTGCAGCGGCGACGCAGGTAATTTTATTGCCGACGCATACGCAGGCGGTGTTTGCGGAATAAACGAGGGTATAATAACGTCCTCCCGCTCCGAGGCAAACGGTCTGGAGGAAACAGATTACGATTATACAACGTTTGAAACAAAGCCGTCCGTATATGCGCAGTCGTCTTTTTCTTCGGCGGCGTCGGGCGGAATTGTCGGCGACAACCGTGGAACGGTTTCCGATTGCTCGTCAAGCGGAACGGTGGGAGCAAAAATATTTTTTGCTCTGTATAATTTCTCATACGCATACTCGGGCGGAATAAGCGGAAGTAATACGGGAACGGTTTCGGACTGCTCCTCGGACGGCTACGTTTGGGCGCTCCACTCCGCTCCCGAGGCAAAGCGCAAAAACAATATGCTTGTCGGCGGAATAAGCGGATACAACAAAAACGAAATTTCAAACTGCACCTTCAGCGGCAAAGCAACGGCAGGGCATAACGGCGACTACACGATAAAAAGCTTTGTCGGCGGTGTGTGCGGTTTTAACTACGGCAAAATATCAGCGTGCGAATTTGCAAAAGACGCCGCCGTTACGGACGCACGGCTGGTTGTAAAGAATAAAACGGCGGATTATTACTCTCCGCAGATTGTCGGCGGAATATGCGGCAAAAATGACGGCGGAGTTATAGAGCTGTGCAAATCAAACGGAACAATCTCGCCCCGTGACAATACTCACGAAAGCGAATCGGAAACATTTTATTACGGCGGTATCGCAGGCGTGAATGGGGAGAACGGAGTTATTTCGCAGACTTCGTCAAGAGCGCAGATAATACTCGACAACGACGGCGAAACCATTGCCGCCATGCTTAAAAAAGAAGTCCCCACGGCAAGCAGTGCAACAAACAACGAACACTATCATGGCGCAGGGCTTGCAGGCAAAAACAGCGGAAGAATAGAAAATTGTTTTTATGCTCCCACGGGGACAAATAACATAAAAACCGCATACAGCGCAGGACTTGTTTCGGTAAACGGCGGCGTTCTGGAAAACTGCTATGCAAACTACAAGTCGGACACGTCGCTTATCGTGTCGGCGGACGGCATAGCAAACACAAATACGGGTTTTGTGAAAAACTGCCTGTATTACAGCACAAGCGGAATAACTTCGCAGATTGACGGCGCACAAAAGACTTTCACCGAGTTCCGCTCGCCGTCAACATATGCGGACTATCCCATAGGAATATGCTGGTCGGAACCGAAATTTTCCGCACCCACGCTCTTGAGCGAAACGGGACAATACGCATATTCGGGCGGTTCGGGAACGGCGCAGTCGCCGTATATAGTAAAAACGGCAAAGGATTTGTATAATATACGCTTTAACAAATCGGCGTCATTTAAAATAGTGAACGATATTGTGTTTGACGGCGTATGGAGCGCAATAGGCGATAAGAGCGATCCGTTTACGGGAACGATAAACGGCAATCACCATACCGTAACCCTTGCAAAGGCTGACGGCGCATCGGGCAAATGCGGAATAATAGCATACGGAAAGAACTGCCGTATGGAAAATCTTAACGTAAGTTCGGATATAACGGCTGACGGCAATGATGTTTTATATGTCGGCGCTATAATGGCATACGGCGAAAATGCGGAGATTGAAAACTGTGCGTTTAGCGGAAACATAACCGCTTCGGGCAATTATGTTTATGCCGGCGGTGTTGCGGGTAAAATGAGCGGTACGCTTACGGGCTGCCGCAGTAACGGCACTCTGACCGTAACGGGAACGCCAAATTATACGGCGGCAGGCGGTATATGCGGTCTTGTTGAGGGAACCGTTTCGGAGTCGGACTCGCAGATTATTATCGGCGTATCGGGCGTGTCGGGAATATATACGGCGGAGATCGGCGGTATATGCGGCACTGTCAAAGGTGATATTGAAGATTGTCAATATAACGGTACGATCACAAACCCGTCATCGGCGGAAGGCTCATATACGGGCGGTCTTGTAGGAAACAGCGACGGCGCGGTGACTTCGTCCTATTCCGATGCGGTAATAAACGCCGACGGTTATACGGGCGGTATAGCGGGACTTCAGCCGGGAGACTCATGGAGCGGTGCATATTATAATGAAAGCATAGTAATTGCAAATCAACACGGTATTCCCGTTGCGGAGGAGGAGTTCACAAACGGAACAATTCTTTCAAAATTGCGCCATGACGGAAAATATATCTGGACTGCCGAAAAGGAAACGGACAGGGCAGCGCCTTTGCACATAACGCCGAAATGGGTGGTTGAAAACGGATTTACCAAAATAGCTTTGGATTGCAATTCAAAAACGGCGGAAATATATTATACAACCGACGGTTCAAACCCCATCGGCAGCGGAGAAAGATATACGCAGGCGTTCTTATGCGATAACATTGATAATCTTCAATATTACGCAAAAGACGGAAACACGGTAACGGAAATTTTTAATTACGGGCAAACTCCCGTATCAAAATATCCTATGCAGTTTACACAGCTTCCCGAAAATCAGAACGGAGAAAAAATCACGAGCGAAAATATCGCCTCGGCAACCTCCGTTACGGTAAAGTTCCTGTCGGAAACAAAAACTTCGGGAAAAATGTATCTGGCGTTTTATGACGAAAACGGCGTGCTTAAATATGCAAAATGCAATGATGTGCAGACAGTAATCGGTGAAAATAAAGTCACATTTACGGATATCAATATATCAAACGTATCGTCCGTGAAAATATTTGTGTGGGACGGTACGCTTACACCGTATACGCAAAGCGTTATATTCGGCACAGGGAGGAATGACTGAAAATGAAAAATAAAATTATATCATTAATATCCGCCGCCGCAATACTTATGTCGCTTACTCCCATAGTTTCAAGAGCGGCAACGGAGGAGGCAAATCCCGATACCTCGGACTGGTTTGTCTATGAATATCCCAAAGCAAGTCAGGTGAGCGGAACTATTCTCGACTCCTCCGATGCGCTTGACGCACCGGCAGGCAAGCACGGATTTTTAAATCATTACGAGGGCGATACGTTTAAGTTTGAGGACGGCACGGACGCACATTTCTGGGGCGTGAACGTTGCGGCGGCGCATTATATGGAGCGTGACGAGGCAGTCGAGCGTGCCGCAAGAATTGCGCAGAGCGGATTTAATCTCGTCCGTCTGCACCTTACGGATTCGGGCGAACTTTGGGGTCCGAAGAAAAACGGCGGACGTGTTATGCGTGAGGACAAAATGGACAAGCTGTGCTTTTTCATAAACGAACTCAAATCGAGAGGCGTCTATATATACCTTGACCTTATGATAGGCACACCCGTCACATCGGATATGTCAGGCATATACGACCTTGAACATACGGGAAAAGTATATTCATATTTTGTCAGTGATCTTAAAGAGGATTACATAGAGCGTGCGGACGCATTCTTAAACTATGAAAACAGATACACGGGCAGAAAGCTGAAAGACGAGCCGGCAATTGTGCTTATGGAGCTGAAGAATGAAAGCTCGTTATGCCAGTTTACGTACGGCTCGAAAAAATATTCGGCGGAGCTTACGGCGCAGTATAACGAATGGCTGCGTAAAAAATACGGCACAACGGAGGAACTCGATAAGGCGTGGAGCAACGATAAAGACACTTACAAACCCGCACCTGCCTTAAAGGACGGCGAAAACCTTGAGGACGGAACCGTTAAGATATGCGTGGACGGCAACGCAGGCAGACGTGCGGTGAGATGGAACGACGAGTATATGTTTAAGGCGGAGGTGCAGGAGAAATTTTTTAACGAGGTGATTTCGCATCTGCGGAGCATAGGCGTGAAAAATATGGTAACAGGCTCTACCTCATGGGCAGGCAACGGCATAGAAACGTTTACGTATTATTCCAACAGAAACACCGACTACACCGATACGCATATCTATTCGGGAAACTGGCCCTCACACAAGTACACAAGCGGAATGACAAGAAGTGACGAGGTCAATTCGGTGCTTGACCAGGGAAATGACGACGATGCGAAAAATATGATTTCGCAAGCCTCTGTAAGGCGTGTTTTCGGACACCCGTATGTAATATCGGAATGGAATGACAATCCCCCGAACAAATACAGGGGTGAAACAATTCTTATGATGGGCGCATACAGCGCACTTCAGGGAATGAATTCCGTGCTGTTCCAGTGGCATTCGGAGGATGTGAACGATGTTACGGCGAGCTCGGCAAATGTGCGCAAAGAGGTACACGAATCGGCAACACAGCCGGAATATATGGCGGCATTCCCTGCAATCGGACGTATTTTCCAGCGCGGGGACGTACAGGAAACAGACGCATCGTTTTCGTACAAGCGTTATCAGGGAAACGAGCAGTTTGCCGCAGGAGATCAGTATATGCTCAGCGCCGATATGTACGGTCACTATATGGGTTTCGTCGGAAAAACGGGCATAGTGTTTGAAGATCAATACGACGAGGATATATATGACAACCGTGTGCTTCAGCTTACAAAGGACGCATACGAGGGCGACAAAAACTTCGTATCGGCAACGGGCGAATTATCGATGGACTTCAATAATAAAATATTCCGTATGAATACGCCGAGGGCGCAAGCAGTAAGCGGATACACAAGCGGCAAAGCAATCGAGCTTGACGACGTTAAGTTTGAAATAAACAATTACCATGCAACCGCATATCTCAACAGCGTTGATGACGCACCGCTTTATTCGAGCAAAAAAATATTGCTTACGGTAATAGGAGATACGAGAAACACCGGTCAGGTTATGTCCGACGACGAAAAAACGCTCGAAAACGGCGGAACGGCTCCGATCCTTGTCGAGCCGATTACGGGTAAGGTGACAATCAAGACAAATACGAGAATAACCGTCAAGGCGGTAACGCCGAACGGAAAAGTTGTTCCGACATTCATTCCCACTACCAAGACCGACGGCGGTTATACGTTTGAGATGAAGTCGCAGTACAAGACTATGTATTATCAGATAACAAGGACAACCCAGGGCGTTTCAAACGCTCATATCTCCCTCGGCAATTCAAATGCGCATGATGTGTATACCGACGTCAGCTCGTCAAACCCGAAAAAGGAGGAGATAGAGCGTTCCTCGCTTGCGGGATTTATCGGTGCGGCAAGCGGCAGTGCGTTTGAGCCGAATACAAGCGTAAAGAAAAAGGAATTTGTAAGCGCCGTTATGCGTGCATTGCGCGTCGATAAGCGTGTATGGTACGACCCGAACGGAAATGTATTTAACGATTTGCCAAATACCGATCCCACATACGGCTGTATGGACGGTGCGAGGTATCTGGGACTTGTAAAGGTGGATAAAAACAAAAATGTTTATCCCGATGCAAGCGTTACAAGAGGCGAGGCAATGACAATAATTGCCGGACTTTTGGGCGACGGCTGTTATCCCGGCTGGCGCACAAAGCGGCCAGATTTATCGTTTACGCTTTCAAAGTATAGCGATTATTCCTCATCAAATGCGAATAACGAGGCGTACCGCCTTGTTCTCGGATTGGGATATATGGACGCAAAAGACGGCAAAATTGCGGAAAATGATGTGCTGACAAGACAGGAAACCGCAGATATTGCGTTCAGGCTGGCGTGGAAGGCGTGGAAATAGTTTAATTATTCAGACTTTTACGTTAATTTTAAAGATTTTCTATCGGGAAAAAATGTGATACAATTTATGTATGAGTCGGGACGCGTCATTCCGCAGGGCAGGGGCTTGCTCCTGCCAAAACCGTCGCGGTACACTGCGGAGGCAATGCCGTACCGCCCGAACGGCGACACACACTGACCCGAAAACAAAACCATAACAAGGGAGATACACTATGATATACAAACATAACAATTCGGAAAGGCTTGATATGGAGCTTTTTAAAAATCCGACAAGCGAATACCGTGGAGCGCCGTTCTGGGCGTGGAACTGCAAGCTTGAAAAGGACGAGCTTATGCGTCAGATAGAGGATTTCAAAAAAATGGGCTTCGGCGGATTTTTTATGCATCCACGAAGCGGGCTTGACGTCCCGTATCTGAGCGATGAATTTATGGGACTTGTAAAGGCTTGTGCGGAAAAGGCAAAAAGCGAGGATATGCTTGCGTATCTGTATGATGAGGACAGATATGCGTCGGGATTTGCCGGCGGTTTTGTTACGAAAAATCCCGAAAACCGCTCAAAATTTCTGCTTATGACAAAAAAGAAGCTCAAATCCGTTGACAAGGAAAGAGGAATAAAAACGGGCGAGCCGTATGTTGTGCGCTGTTTTAATATAGCGTTGGAGGACAGCACCAGGCTTATTCGTTACAGAAAAGAAAAAACGGACAGCAAACGGGGTAATCTGTGGTACGTTTATGTCTGCACAACGGAAAACCTCGGCTGGTTTAACAATCAGACGTATGCCGATCTGCTGTCGAAAAAAGCCGTTTCCGACTTTATCGACATTACATATCCGCCTTACGAAAAGACGGTGGGCAAGTATTTCGGCAACAGCGTGCCTATGATGTTCAGCGACGAACCGCATTTTTGCGATATAAAGCTACCTGCCCTGTCGTACAGCGACGAGGATATGCGTTATGCATGGACAACCGACTTTGACGAAACCTTTAAAGACGAATACGGCTATTCCATACTTGACAAACTGCCCGAAATCCGCTGGAACAGAGCGGACGGCTCAAGAACGGAAAGATACAGATACTTTAAGCATCTGACGGACAGGTTTGCAAATACGTTCTGCGCTATGTGCCAAGACCGATGTAAGCGTGACGGGCTTACATATACGGGACATATGTACGGCGAGGTGTTCTTGTGGCTTCAGGCAACAGGCATAGGCGACGCAATGCGTTCGTACAAATATTTTGATATTCCGGGTATCGATATGCTCTGCAACTGGACGGAGTTTTCAACGGCAAAACAAGCGCAGTCGGTGGTGCACCAGTATGCAAAGGAGGGAATGCTCTCCGAGGAATGCGGCGTAACGGGCTGGGATTTTGATTTTAGAGGTCACAAATTCCATGCCGACTGGCAGGCAGCTTTGGGAGTGACACAGCGTGCGCTCCATCTTTCGTGGGTATCAATGAAAGGCTGTGCAAAGCGTGACTACCCTGCGTCGATAGGCTATCAGTCGCCGTGGTATGAGGAGTACGGCTGTATTGAGGATCATATCTCAAGGGTGAACACCGTGCTCACACGGGGCAAGCCTGTCGTAAACATCGGCGTGATACACCCGATAGAGTCCATGTGGACAATGCTCGGTCACAAAGACGTTTCAAACAGTAAGATAGAAACGGCTGAAAAGCAGTTTACCGATGTCATAGAGGGACTTTTGTTCAACCATCTGGACTTTGACTTTATAAACGAGGGACTTTTGCCCGAGCAGTACAAAAGCAGCGGCGATAAAAAACTGCATGTGGGGGCAATGGCATATTCGGCGGTGATTGTACCGCAGCTTGTTACAATGCGCCGTACAACGCTCGAAATTTTAAACGAGTATCAGAAAAACGGCGGAGAGATAATCTTTATAGGGGATTGTCCTTCGCAGATAGACGGAATTGTTTCGGACGAGATATATGATCTGTACAAAAAATGCGGTGCGGTAAACAGTGTTTCGCCCAATCTTTATTCGGAGTTGCATCGTTTCCGCACGGTAAAAATACAAAATGACGACGGCAGTGAGGCGAATAATCTCATATACGGCGAAAGAGCCGACGGCAATGACAGATATGTATTCATTGCTCACCATGAGTATAATACAAATCCCGATATTGTCGACGCCCAGCACATAACAATATATATAAGGGGCAAGAAGTACCCGTATCTTTTGAATACGATTACCGGCGAGGAGGAGCCGCTTCCGCATAAATATGAGGAGCTCCCTCAATATCCGTATGCGGAGGGATATACCATTACGGAACGCACCATATACAGCTCCGACAGTCTGCTGATAAAGATGTGCGACGAGGAAAGCGTACTGCCGAAAGCGGAGAAAGAAAAGCAGTCGGTTGAAACAATAGATTTCAAGGGTGCTGTTGACTGCAAGCGTGAGGAGGACAACGTTCTTGTGCTTGATATGGCGCAATGGTCGGAGGACGGCGTGAACTTTGAAGACACGGAGGAAATTTTGCGTATAGACCAAAAGATACGCAAACGCCACGATTATCCGCTTGCAAGCGGTGAGGGCGCACAGCCGTGGACTGTCGGCAAGGAAAAAATTACAGTTTTTCCGACACTGCGCTTTACCTTTGACAGCAATATCGAAACAAACGTAAGGCTCGCTTTTGAGGAAGCCGAGGAGGTTTACTTCAACGGTGAAAAGGTTGAAATAAAAGTAAACGGATATTTTACTGACAGGAGTATACACACAATGGATCTTCCGCCCGTAAAGAAAGGCAGAAACGAGCTTTTGATAAAAACTCCGCTCGGAAGAGCGCTGGGATTGGAGAATTATTTCCTCCTCGGTAATTTCGGGGTTAAGCTGTGCGGTACGGAAAAGACCTTGATTGAACCGGAGGAGAGAATAGGCTTCGGAACGGTAACAAATCAGGGCATGCCGTTCTACGGCGGAAATCTCCTGTACGAGGCTGAATTTGAAACAAACGAGAGCGGAGAAGTGCAGATAACCGTTTCACGCTACAGGGGCGCACTGCTCGAGGTTTCCGTTGATGACAAGGAACCGCAAAAGCTTGCGTTTGCTCCGTATAAGGTCAATATGGGACATCTTGAAAAAGGAAAGCACACCATACGCATAAAATGTTTCGGAAACAGACATAATTCGTTCGGAGCGCTCCATATGTGCGATTACCAAAAGGACTGGATAGGTCCGGGCGAGTGGTACACCGAGGGAAGCAGATGGAGCTATGAATACTGCTTAAAGGATATGGGAGTAATATCGTCGCCCGTTATAGAAATAATGCGGTAGTAACGATGCAATTCAGGTTCTCCCCAATCATAGAAAACAGGCTGCAGACAAACCGTCTAAGGTTTGTCTGCAGCCTGTTTTAATGTTTATTCTGTGTTTTTTATACTACTGAAAATTCCAGTTCCGCTTCCGGCAGAACTTTTCTCAGTAAATCACCGCTTCTGTGTCCCATAAGCATATACTGGCGCACAAAATTGTGTTCTCCTCTTTCGAGCTTGTCAATTGCATCAAGGTTTTCCGACCATGATGACGTTCCTCCGCGTGTTATAAGTATCGGCAGGAACTTTTTCGACCATACTGTCTGCATATGTCCGAAATACCCGTGCTTTCTTACAGCTTTGCAGAGTGCGTCCGTGTTTTTAACCTCTGTTGCGGAGGCGGTTATAACGTCAAATCCCTTTTGCTTTAAGTATTCGCTTGTTATAACGTTGTCGTCCCATATTTCATACTGCCAGTCGTTTATTATAACGCTCTTGTCAAGCATATCGAGAGCCTTGTAGGCGGTCGGCGGTGTGCCTTCGCTTGCCTCGTACTTGTGTCCGAAACTGTCGGTGTGGTATCTCCAGCGGTCATGCTCGAGCATTGTTTCTCCCCATATGATAACACGTCTGCCTTCGGCTTTCATCTCCTCGGCAACCTCATTTACATAATCTGCATACAGCTTTTCGGGCGGAGTTTTGCGGCATACGTCGCACGTTCCAAGGCTGTGCGCCTCGTCGCCGCCCATATGGAAGAACTTTCCGTCACCGCAAAGCTCGATAAGCTCACGGCGTATGCTCTTTAAAAGCGCCTTTGTCTGCGGATTGGAAAGGCAGAATGTCCAGCCGTCCGGCTCAAACAGCGCCGCCATATGCGGAGCTTGGTTCAATACAACATGAACGCCCGTTGAGTTGTCTGCCGAGGCGGCGTGTCCGAGGTGATTGAACATCGGCACAAGCTCAAGTCCAAGCGCCTGCGCCTCCTCTATAAGCGGACGTATTTGGTCTTTTTTGTATGCGCCCTTGTAGGAAAGCTCCTTTAAGCAGTCAAATTCCATTGTTCCGAAAAATTCTATCAGTATATGCGAATATTTCATAAGTCCGCACATACGTATTGTCTGCTGTACCGTTGTAAACATACCGGGCAGGAATGAAATGTGGAAGCATCTGAAAGCTATTGACGGCTTGTCAAATACATCACAGCAGGACATATGGAATTTTTTGAAGTCCTCATTATCGATGCGCTCGGGCTGTATAATCTGTAAAAGCGTGCAGAAAGCGTGGATAAGTCCTTTGTATCCCTTTGCGGCTGCGCCGAAGCCTGCCGTTGTTACCGATATTGCGTGTTCAAATTCATCGGGGCATACGGCTGTAACTCCGCCTGCCGAAAATGTGTGAGGCAAAAGCGATGCGTCTCTCACAAATTCTATTTCGGTCATTGCTCCCGTAAAATTGCTCCAAAGCTCCGCAAGGAGCGTAAGTGTTCTTTCTTTGGGAAAATCCTCGTTGTATTTAACGGTAAGCTTTTCCGAAAAAACAAAAAATTCGTCTTTTTCGTCGTATTTGTACGGCATTGGATAAATTTTCATAACAATCTCCGTTCCGCCGCCTGTGCGGCATTAAATTTCAGTTACAATATACAGCATAAGACGGGCAAGGTCAAGGCTTTTTCGGCATTGTTACCCAATTGTAATAATGCTGAAAAAATCAGGACAATCCTTGTCCTTGGCGCATACAACATCAACAATTCCGCATAAAAGGTTTTCGGCAAAAAAATGACAAAATTTATTGACATACGGCGAAAACAGCTATATAATATATAGGTAATAAAATTCAAGGGGGATTTTTAAAATGGCAGAATTACGTTGGAACCCGTTGGTTAAGGATTGGGTTATGGTTGCATCGAACCGTCAGAACAGACCGCAGATGCCTAAGGATTGGTGTCCGTTTTGTCCGGGATCGGGAAAAGTGCCCGATAAGTTTACGGTGTATAAGTATGATAATGACTTCCCGGCATTATCGCAAAATCCGCCCGTTCCGGACGATGTGGAAACAAGAATATATAAAACAAAGCCCGCATACGGCAAATGCGAGGTAATACTCTATTCGCCCGAGCATACGGTAACGCTTCCCGAGCTTCCCGAACCGCACATAAGAGAACTGGTTGATTTGTGGACGGAGCGCTTTACGGAAATAAGCAAGGACGAACATATAAAGTACGTGTTCATATTCGAGAACAGAGGAGCGGCAGTCGGCGTAACAATGCCGCATCCGCACGGTCAGATATACGGCTATTCGGTAGTGCCGAAAAAGCTTGAGCTTGAAATGGCGTCCTGCAAGGAGCATTTCCATGATAACGGCTCGTGCCTTATCTGCGATATGATGGAGGACGAAATTAAGGACGGAAGAAGAATTATCTTCGAGAACGAGGATTTTGTAACGTTTTTGCCGTTCTTCAGCGAATATCCGTACGGTGTGTACATAGGCGCAAAAAGACATTTCCAGAACCTTACGCAGATGACCGAGCGTGAGAAAAACAATCTTGCAAACATATTAAAGGAAACGGCAGGTATGCTCGACAGCCTGTTTGACTACACGTTCCCGTATATGATGTGTATGTATCAGAACCCCGTAAACGGCGAGGACGCATCGGATTACTATCATTTCCATATTGCATTCTATCCGCCGATGAGAAGCAAGGAAAAGATTAAGTTCAACGCATCATCGGAAACGGGTGCATGGGCGCACTGCAACCCGACCGCTCCGGAGGAAAAAGCCGAGGAGTTAAGAGCGGCGCACGAAAAGTTTTTAAAGAAGATAAACGGATAACATATTCGGACTGTAGACAAATTGTCTACAGTCCGTTTTGTATATATACCGAATAATTTGGCTTTAAACCTCGGAATTTGTCTAAAATGTGTATTGATTTTTTTTTAACAAAGTGATAAAATTATATTATCTTTGATTAATGCTCAAAGGTATATAATAAATGTATTACGGTTATGCAAAACAAACAATTTACATAAGTGAAGTTTTGATGTAAAATAATAATGGTTTATTATGCGGCATAGAGCTGTAATATTGCAAACAAAATAAAAACGGGGAAGGTGCATTATGAACAAAATATCTATTATCGGAACGGGAAGCGTGGGTTCTACCATTGCGTATACGCTTACCGTTATGGGAATTGCTTCGGAGATTGTAATGATTGACATTAACAATGAAAAAGCTCTCGGCGAGGCGCTCGACATCAGACAGGGAACGCCGTTTTGCGGAGCTTGTTCGGTTTATGCCGGAAGTTACAGCGACGCAAACGATTCCGACATTGTAATCCTTACGTCGGGAATAGCAAGACGTCCGGGTCAGTCAAGACTGGAACTTGCGCAGACGAATGTTGACATCACAAAAACAATCATTCCGGAAATAACAAAGCACGCTCCGGACGCAACTTACATAATAGTAAGCAATCCTGTCGACATACTTACATATACGTTCTGCAAAAAGTCGGGACTGCCGGAGAACAGAATTATCGGATCGGGAACAATTCTCGATACGTCAAGACTCCGTGCGAGACTTTCGGAGTATTACAACATAAGCCAGAGCAACGTTCATGCTTACGTTTTCGGCGAGCACGGCGATTCGTCGTTTATTCCGTGGTCGGTTGCGAACATTTCAAATGTTCCGATAAGCGACTGCGACAGACTTATAAAATGCACGGGTATAGAAATGCCCGACTTCAACCGTGAGGACGTTGAGCGCTATGTGCGCAAATCGGGCGGCGTGGTAATCGAAAGAAAGGGCGCTACTTTCTATGCGGTTTCGGCATCTGTCTGTCATATATGCAAATGCCTGCTTACGGGTATCGACACAACCATGACGGTGTCGACAATGATGCACGGCGAGTACGGCGTGGAGGACGTTGCATTGAGCGTTCTCAATATTATCGGCAAGGACGGAGCAAGATCAAAGGTGCTTGTACCGCTTACCGATGAGGAAAAAGCAAAGCTTGTAAAGAGCGCAGAAACGTTAAAAGAAGTTATTAACAAACTTGATATATAAAGGTGGTAATTGAAATGGAATACCGTATTGAACACGATTCGATGGGAGAAATGAAAGTTCCCGCCGACAGACTTTGGGCGGCACAGACGCAGAGAAGCCATGAGAACTTTGAAATCGGCGTGGGCATAGAAACAATGCCCCGTGAAATCACTCACGCATTCGGAATACTCAAAAAAGCGGCGGCGCTTGCAAACAGCGAGCTTAAGCCGGAAAAAATGACGGCGGAAAAGCTCGATGCGATTTCGCAGGCTTGCGATGAGGTTATCTCGGGCGAGCTTAACGGTCATTTCCCGCTTGTTGTATGGCAGACCGGATCGGGTACGCAGTCGAATATGAATGCAAACGAGGTTATTGCAAACCGTGCAAATCAGATTGCGGGAAAGAAAATAGCTCACCCGAACGACGATATAAATATGAGCCAGTCATCAAACGATACTTTCCCGACAGCAATGCATATCTCTGCCGTAACGGCGATTGAGGATAAGCTTTTGCCGGCGGTAGAGGGACTTATAGAAACGTTTAAAAAGCTTGAGGCGGAGCATGAGGGCATAGTAAAATCGGGACGTACTCATCTTCAGGACGCCACCCCGATAAAATTCAGCCAGGAAATAAGCGGCTGGAGATCGAGCCTTGAACGTGATGCGGAATTGCTTAAGCTTTCGCTTAAACCGCTGTACGAGCTTGCTCTCGGCGGTACGGCTGTCGGAACGGGACTTAACGCTCCCGAAGGCTTCTCGGAGCTTGTGGCAAAGAAAGTTGCGAAGCTTACGGGCAAACCGTTCGTAACGGCGCAGAATAAATTCCACGCCCTCACTTCAAAGGACGAAATAGTTTTCGCACACGGCGCAATCAAGGCAACGGCGTGCGATATGATGAAGATAGCGAACGACGTCCGCTGGCTTGCATCGGGCCCCCGTGACGGCTTGGGCGAGATTACAATCCCCGAAAACGAGCCCGGCTCGTCAATTATGCCGGGTAAGGTAAACCCGACGCAGTGCGAAGCGGTAACGATGGTTGCCGTACAGGTTATCGGAAATGATACGGCTGTTGCAATGGCGGCTTCGCAGGGTAATTTTGAGCTTAACGTGTTTATGCCCGTAACGGCGTACAATTTCCTCCAGTCGGCAAGACTTCTTGCCGAGGCGATTACTTCATTTAATAAGAAGTGCGCTGTCGGAATAAAGGCAAATAAGGAAAAAATGCATCATAATCTGCATAACTCACTTATGCTTGTAACGGCGCTTAATCCGTATATCGGATACGAAAACGCCGCAAAAACAGCCAAAAAGGCATATAAGGACAACATATCGCTCAAAGAGGCGTGCGTTGAACTCGGCTTCCTTACAGAAGAAAAATTTGACGAGGTGTTCCACCCCGAACAGATGGTTTGAGAAAAGCGAAACGGATTTTGTGCAGAAAGGAATTATTAAAATGAAAGTTAGTTATTTTCCGGGTTGTACACTCCGTACAAAGGCTAAAGACCTTGATTTTTACGCAAGAAAATGCGCCGAAATACTCGGCGCAGAACTTTGTGAAATAGAAAACTGGCAGTGCTGCGGCGGCGTTTACGTGAGCGCAAAGGACGAAATTGCGTCAAAGCTTTCGAGCGTGCGCGCGCTTGTTGCCGCAAGAGATAAAAATCAGCCTTTGGTTACGGTATGTTCCGCCTGTCATAACGTTATAAAGCAGACAAATCACGAAATACAGACAAATGCGGATTTTGCCCTTAAGGCAAATACATATATGGCACAGGATAAAGAGCCTTCCGAACCGTATAACGGCGAAACGGAAGTGTATCATTATCTTGAACTTCTGCGTGATAAAATCGGCTTTGACAAGATAAAGGAAGCGGTTAAAAATCCGCTTAAAGGCAAGAAAATTGCGGCTTATTACGGCTGTCTGCTTCTGCGCCCCGGTAAGGTAATGCAGTTCGACGACCCCGAAAATCCGTCAATAATGGAGGATTTCATACGTGCGCTCGGCGCAGAGCCTGTAATATATCCGGCAAGAAACGAATGTTGCGGCGGTTATGTTGTGGTTGACGACGCAGACTCGGCAAAGAAAAAGAGCAATGCCGTAAAGACAAGCGCAAAGGTGGCAGGTGCGGAAATGATAGTCACCGCATGTCCTCTTTGCAGATATAACCTTTTAAAGGGCGGCAGCGATATTCCCGTAGTTTATTTTACGGAACTTTTAGCCGAGGCGTTGGGAGTAAAGGAGGATAAAGATGCAGAATAAATCAGAGCGTGAAAAAGAGCAGATACTGCGTATGAGCGGAGTTAATCCCTTAAAATGTATGCGCTGCGGAAAATGCTCGGGAACCTGTCCCTCCTACGATGAGATGGAATATCATCCGCATCAATTTGTATATATGGTTGAAACGGGAGATATAGAGGCTCTAAAAAATTCAAATTCGATATATAAATGCCTGTCATGTATGGCTTGTGTGGACAGATGCCCCAGAGGCGTTGAGCCGGCAAAGCTGATTGAGGCGTTAAGACAGCTTGTAATAAGGGAAAAGGGCGCAAATCACTTAAAACCCGACGATATTCCTGAGCTTCTTGACGGCGAAATACCCCAGCAGGCATTGGTAAGCGCATTCAGAAAGTATTCAAAATAGAAAGGAGATACAAACTATGCAAAGGATTGGAGTATTTGTCTGCCACTGCGGTACAAATATTGCAGGAACGGTTGATGTAAAATCGGTTGCAAAGGCTCTCGAAAGCGAGCCGGGGGTTGTTTTCTCCACCGATTATCAGTATATGTGTTCCCAGGCGGGACAGGATATTATAAAAAATGCAATTGCGGAGCATAAGCTTACGGGAATTGTTATATGTTCATGTTCGCCCCGTATGCATGAGGCGACATTCAGAAAAACCGCCAAAGCGGCGGGACTTAACCCGTATATGGTTGAGATTGCAAATATCCGTGAGCAGTGTTCATGGGTACATAAGGAAATGCCGATAGGCACGGAAAAAGCCATTATTCTCGGAAAAGCGGCTGTTGCAAAGGTAAACCTCAACGCACCGCTCACACCGGGCGAAAGTCCCGTAACAAAGCGTGCGCTTGTAATCGGCGGCGGTATCGCCGGTATTCAGACGGCTCTCGATATTGCGGACGCAGGCTTCCCGGTTGATATTGTCGAAACAAAGCCGACAATCGGCGGAAAGATGTCACAGCTTGACAAAACTTTCCCGACTCTCGACTGTGCGGCTTGTATTTTAACGCCGAAAATGGTTGACGTTGCCCAGAACGAGAATATAAGAATTTTCTCATATTCGGAGGTTACGGACGTAAAAGGCTTTGTCGGAAATTTTGACGTTACTATTAAAAAGCGTGCAAGATACGTAAAAGAGGAGCTTTGCACGGGCTGCGGCGCCTGTACGGAAAAATGTCCGCAGAGGAAAGTCCCCAACGAGTTTAATCTCGGAATGGACAACCGCCGTGCGATATACATTCCGTTCGCACAGGCAGTGCCTAAGGTTGCCACAATCGACCCCAACCACTGCTTAAAGCTTAAAACGGGAAAATGCGGTCTTTGCTCAAAGGTCTGCACCGCAGGTGCAATAGATTACGAGGCAAAGGACGAGTTTATAAACGAAAAATACGGCGCAATCGTTGTGGCTACGGGATTTAATCCCATTTCGATGGATAAGTTTGACGAATACGCATATTCGCAGTCAAAAGACGTTATCACATCGCTTGAATTTGAAAGACTTACAAATGCGGCAGGTCCGACACAGGGCAAGCTTCTCCGCCCGTCGGACGGAGTTCACCCGCATACGATTGTGTTTGTTCAGTGCGTAGGCTCAAGATGCGAGGCTTGCTCGGAAAAGGGCAAGGAGTACTGCTCAAAAATTTGCTGTATGTACACCGCAAAGCACGCTATGCTTACGAGAGATAAATATCCCGACACGGACGTTTACGTGTTCTATATAGACGTTCGTACTCCGGGCAAGAACTTTGATGAATTTTACCGCCGTGCGGTTGAGGAATACGGAGTTCATTACATAAAAGGTATGGTAGGCAAGGTTTCGCCCGAGGGCAATAAGCTTAAGGTAAGAGCGTCCGACCTGATTGCGGGAAAACAGCTCAATATAGACGCTGACTTGGTTGTCCTTGCCGCCGCTATCGAGCCCGATAAATCGGCTCGTCCGCTTGCGACAATGCTGACCGCAAGTATGGATACAAACGACTTCTTCACGGAAGCGCACCCGAAACTCCGTCCGGTTGAAAGTCCTACGGCAGGCGTGTTCCTGTCGGGAGCGTGCCAGGGTCCGAAGGATATTCCGGAAACGGTTTCCCAGGCAGGCGCCGCCGCATCAAAGGTAATAGGACTTCTCTGCAAGGATAAGCTTACAGGCAACCCGTGCGTGGCACATTCCGACGAAATGATGTGCAACGGCTGTTCAACCTGTGAAAAGGTTTGTCCTTACGGAGCGATAACATATGAGGTTAAGGAATTCAGAATGCCCGACAGAACAACGAGAAAACGCCGTGTCGCTGTGGTAAACGAGGCTGTGTGCCAGGGCTGCGGCGCTTGTACGGTTGCTTGTATGTCAGGCGCAATGGATCTTAAAGGCTTTATGAATAAACAAATCGTAGCGGAGGTGGACGCAATATGCAAGTAAATGATTACAAGCCGCTTATCGTGGCGTTTTGCTGTAACTGGTGTTCATATGCCGGTGCGGATTTAGCCGGTAACAACAGATTGAATTATCCGGCAGAAATTAAAATTATACGAGTACCGTGCTCGTGCAGAGTAAACCCGATGTTTATACTGCGTGCGTTCCAGAGGGGCGCAGACGGAGTAATCCTGTGCGGTTGCCACCCCGGTGACTGCCACTATACCTCCGGCAACTACTATACAAGACGCCGTATGTCGCTTTTGTTCTCTATGCTCGATTACCTCGGCATAGAAAGAGAGCGCACACGTGTCGAATGGGTAAGTGCGGCGGAGGGCGCAAAGTTTGCGCAAACTATGAACGATTTCGCCGAAACGGTTGCAAAACTCGGTGAAAACAAGAGATTGGAGGATTTACGATGCAAGAAATAAAACGTGAAATTCTCGTAAAACGTGCCCTTGAGCTTTTGGCAGACGGTACTGTTGACCGTGTTCTCGGCTGGAGAACGGGTGAGTTTGATTATGATGTTACGCCGTCCGTTTTCAATTCGGCTGATGAAATAGAAAGCGATTTTGTCTGGAACGGCTTTTGCGGAGCAAACTTCTCAAAATATCTTGTGGGCGAAACTTTAAAGAGCGAAAACAAGGTGCTTGTGTTCTTAAAGCCGTGCGATACCTACAGCTTTAATCAGCTTTTGACGGAACACAGATTTGACCGTGAAAAGGTGTATGCGGTAGGTGTACCGTGTGACGGAATGGCGGATATAAACAAAGCAAGAGAAAAAGCGCCGAGCGTTTTGTCGGTTGATTTTGACGGTGACAGCGCAGTTATAAAAACGCTTTATGACGGTGACGTTACCGTTTCAAAGAATGATTTGCTTGCGGAACGCTGCATTAACTGCAAATCGAAAAAGCACGTTGCTTATGATGAGCTTTTAGGCGAGGACGGCGAGGTATGCGAGTCGGGAAGATTTGACGAGGTAAGCCGTCTTGAAAAGATGACGCCCGATGAACGCTTTGAGTTCTGGCAGAACGAACTTTCACGCTGTATACGCTGTAATGCGTGCCGTGATGTATGTCCTGCCTGCACCTGTGAAAAGTGCGT
>CAKSPN010000004.1 GCA_934481375.1 uncultured Clostridia bacterium | reverse complement strand
GTATCACGTTTCGCCTTTGGAATTTATAGACGTGAAAGCGCTTATGGGCGATCCGTCCGACAACATTCCGGGCGTTAAGGGCATAGGCGAAAAAACCGCAATGAGCCTTATCGAGCAGTTTCACAATATCGAGTATATATACGAAAACCTTGAAAGCATCGGCGTAAAGGGCAAAATGCTCGAAAAACTGCGTGACGGAAAGGAGTCGGCGTTTTTATCGAAAACGCTCGCAACGATTGAACTTAACGCTTCGATTGATTTCTCCGTTGAGGATTGCGTATTTGACGGATTTGACGGCGAAAACGGCGAGCTGTTTTCGCTTTTGCAAAAGCTTGGCTTAAACAGCGTTATCAAAAAAATGCACATAACAACCGACAAAGCGCCTGTGGATATTTTCGGCGACCTCAGCGTTTTTGAAATATCCGATACAGACGGCTTAAACAAAGCGCTTGACGGCGCAAAAGAGATTTCGCTTATACTTAATCTTTCGGGCGGCTGTCTTTCCTCGGCGGCGTTTTCCATAGGAAAAAAAGCATACTACACCGCCGCCGCATTTTGCGGAAATACGCTCGTTTCGGCGCTTAAGCCGTTTCTTGAGAACGAAAGCATTAAAAAGAACGTATGCGACATAAAGGACGCTATGGTACAGCTTTCGGGTCAGACCGAAATATGCGGCGTCGCCTTCGATACGGCGATAGCGGCGTATCTGATAAACCCGTCACGCAAAGACTTTTCGCTTTCCGCACTGTGCACGCTGATAGGCGCCGAGCTGCCGCAAGCCGAGGAAAAGCAGATGTCGCTCCTTGACGAGGACGAGTGCGGAAACGAGATATACGCAAAGCACGCATATGCGCTTTCCGTGCTGACGGAGCATCTTAAATCGGAAATAGAAAAGAACGATCAGGAATATTTATATTATAATGTAGAACTTCCGCTTATAAGCGTGCTTGCGCATATGCAGATAAACGGCTTTTACGTGGACAAAGACGAACTGGAACGGTTCTCGCAGGCATTAAGCCGCCGCATTGACGCTGTTACAAATGAGATATACATTCTTTCGGGCGAGGAATTTAACATAAATTCCCCTAAACAGCTCGGCGTGATTTTATTTGAAAAACTCGGCTTAAAGCCCGTAAAGAAAACAAAAACAGGCTACACCACCAACGCCGAAGCGCTTGAAAAGATAAAGGATAAGCACCCCATCGTCAATTTCATTACGGAGTACCGCACGCTTACAAAGCTTAAAAGCACCTACTGCGACGGTTTGAGTGCGGTGATAAACCCGAAAACAAAGCGCATACATTCAAACTTCAATCAGACGGTAACCGTTACGGGGCGCATAAGCTCGACCGAGCCGAATATGCAGAATATTCCCACACGTACCGAACTGGGGCGTGAAATCCGCAAAATGTTTGTTGCGGAGGAGGGTTTTACGCTTGTCGACGCCGACTATTCGCAGATTGAACTGAGAGTTCTTGCGCATATGGCAAACGACGAAACCATGATAAACGCTTTCAAAAACAACGAGGACATTCACGCCGTAACCGCATCGCAGGTACTGGGCGTGCCGCTTGACGAGATAACCAAAGAACAGCGCAGCAGTGCAAAGGCGGTTAATTTCGGAATAGTTTACGGAATAGGCGAATTCAGCCTGTCACAGGATTTGGGAATAAGCTTTGCGGAGGCGAAACGGTATATAGAAAGCTACCTTGAAAAATATCACGGCGTGCGTGAATATATGGACAGAACAAAGCGTGAGGCAAAGGAAAACGGCTTTGTCAAAACAATGATGAACAGGGTGCGCTATCTGCCCGAACTGCAATCGCAAAATCCCAATATGCGCCATTTCGGCGAGCGTGCCGCAATGAACACGCCCATACAGGGCAGCGCCGCGGATATTATAAAGCTTGCCATGGTGCGTGTGGATAACCGCCTGATAAAGGAAAAGCTTAAATCAAGACTGATTTTACAGGTACACGACGAGCTTATTATAGAGGCGTATCTCCCCGAGGTCGAGGAGGTCAAAAAAATCCTCAAGGAGGAAATGGAAAACGCCGTATCGCTAAGCGTTCCGCTTACGGTGGATATGTCTGTGGGAAACAGCTGGTACGACGCAAAATAGAAAGGATTTTTCCCGTATGAAAAAAATATTTGCTTTAATTGTTTCGGCGGCGCTCATTCTTTCGGGATGTGCCGAAAAAAAGGACAGCGGCAAAATGCAGGTTTACACCTCATTTTACGCAATGTATGATTTTGCAAAGCTGATAGGCGGCGACAGAGCGGATATATACGTCCTCTGCCCCATCGGAGCGGAACCGCACGAATTTGAGCCGAAAACCTCGGATATGGCGAAGCTTGCCGAGGCGGACGTTTTCATATACAACGGAATGGGTATGGAAAGCTGGGCGCAGAAAACGGCGCAGAGCGTGAACAATCCCGACCTTGCCGTTGTGGAGGCGTCAAAGGACATACCATTCACAGCGGAGGATTATGACGCACACGTATGGCTCGACCCCGACAACGCCTTAAAGGAAATGGAAAACATTAAAAACGCATTTTGCAAAAAGGACGGTGCAAACGCCGATTACTACACCGCAAATTTCGACAATTGCAGTGAAAAGGCAAAAAAGCTTACCGATGATTTTAATGCGGCGTCAAAGGATTTTAAAACGAACAACATAGTGGTATCGCATGCGGCGTTTTCATACCTTTGCAGTGCGTTTAACCTCAATCAGACATCTATAGAGGGTCCGCAGGGAGAAAGCGATCCCTCCCCCGCAAAAATGGCTGAAACGATTGATTTTATAAAAACAAACAACATAAAATATATTTTCTCCGAGGCGCTCTCCTCCTCAAAAACGCTCGATTCCATCGCAAAGGAAACGGGCGCGGAAATACTTGTGTTAAATCCGTTTGAGGGCGACAGCGAGGAACGTGATTATTTCACGGTTATGGAGGAAAACTTAAATTCTTTAAAGAAGGCGCTTGACTGATATGAACGAAATTCTTACCGTAAAAAATTTAACCTTTGATTATTACGACACCTCCGTTTTGCGCAACGTCAATTTTTCGCTCGAAAAGGGTGATTTTCTGGGGATAATAGGCTCAAACGGAGCGGGAAAATCCACGCTTATAAAGCTTATTCTCGGTATGCTCCCCTACAGCAAGGGCGAAATAAAGGTGTTCGGCAAAAGCATTTCCGAAGTGCGCAAAAAAGTCGGATACGTACCGCAGAAAGCAAATTCCTTTAACACGGCGTTCCCGGCAACGGTGCGTGAGGTTATTATGGCAAACCTGTATTCACGCACGGGACTTTTTAAGCATTACGGCAAAAAGTACGATGACGATGTACGGCGTGTGCTTGAAAAAGTCGGTATGGAGGGTTTTGAAAACAAGCTTATAGGCAAGCTTTCGGGCGGTCAGCAGCAGAGAGTGTTTATAGCACGTGCGCTTATATCCGAGCCTGAGCTGCTTTTGATGGACGAGCCGACCGTCGGTGTGGATGCACAGTCGGTAAAGGCGATTATGGCGCTTGTAACAGAGCTTAACAAGCAGGGACTTACCGTTATTATGACAAATCACGATACGCCTGCTCTCGTACAGGCTTCAAACAAACTGCTCATATTCTGCGAACACGGGTACGAGGAGTTTGTAAACCGCAGTGACCTGTCGCTTGAGGACGTGAACAAGATTTTTGCAGGAAAGAGGGAGCATCATCATGGTTAATATGTTTTCTTACGAGTTTATGAGGCGTGCGTTTTTGGTGGCGGCGCTTATTGCGTTTATTGCGCCGTGCATAGGTCTTAACATAGTATTAAAGCGTTTAAGCTCCGTCGGTGACGCCGCATCGCATTCGGCGCTTGCAGGTATAGCGTTCGGACTTGCCGCCGGAATAAATCCCGTACTCGGTGCGGTCATTTTCTCCGTGCTTGCGGTGCTTATGATAGAGCTTTTGCGACGTCGGTTCAGGAAATATCCCGAGGTTGCCGCCGTTACGGTTATGTCGGCAGGGATAGGTCTTACCGCCGTTTTATCGGGATTTATAAAGGACGGCTCAAGCAATCTCAA
The DNA here is from genome assembly GCA_934481375.1 of uncultured Clostridia bacterium. Classification (GTDB taxonomy): domain Bacteria; phylum Bacillota; class Clostridia; order UBA1381; family UBA1381; genus UBA4716. Next base: position 21,358 of record CAKSPN010000004.1, on the reverse strand, counting down.
CAGCTTTATGTTCGGCTCGATTGTGGCGGTTTCGGATTTTGAGCTGTTCCTCACTATGGGCTTGAGTGTAGCGGTGCTTGTGGTTTCGCTTCTATTATACAAGGAGCTTTTCTACATAACCTTTGACGAGGAGGCGGCGTCGCTTGCGGGCGTTCCCGTTAAGAGTGTGAATTTTATACTGATGCTTTTAACCGCCGTTACGGTGAGCGCCGCATCGAGAGTTGTGGGTGCGCTTATGATTTCGTCACTGCTCGTCATACCTGCGGCGGCGGCGGTTATGATTTCAAAAAGCTACAAGCGCACACTTATCACGTCCGTTATCCTTGCGGAAATATCCGCATTTTTGGGACTTACGCTTTCGTTTTACCTCGATCTGCGCCCCGGCGGTACGATAGTTCTCACAAGCGTGGCAATGCTTGTTGTTATAATGATAATTTCAAAAAGGAGGCGGCTGTGATGAGCGATATTTCAAAGCTGCTTTCGCAAAAGGGACTCAAATGCACACGCCAACGGCTGGAAATACTTAATGTACTTAAAAGTGCGGACGCACCCGTTACGGCGGAAATGATTTTTTCAAAGCTCGGCACTCTTTCGCTCTCGACAGTATACCGCACGCTTGAAAAATTCACCTCGGCAGGACTTGTTTCACGCCAGGTTTTCGGCGACGGAAACGAGCTGTACTATGAGCTTACGTATATGAAACACCGTCATTATGCGGTCTGTCTTTCGTGCCGCAAGGTGCGCTACATCAACGGCTGTCCCGTGCGTGAAACTCACTTGGAGGATTTTACCGTTACGGGGCACAGACTGGAGCTTTTCGGATACTGCAACGAATGCCGTGCGGCAAAATAAACATTTTTTATTTGTTTTTTTATGTTTTGTTGTCTAAACGGTAAAAATATAATTAAGACACTTGCAAATATATTTTATTTGGTATACACTGTTAGTACAATCTAACTTTCGAAAGGAATGTGACGTTATGATTATTATAATGAAGGACAATGCGTCCGCTCTGCAAATCGAAAATGTGCAGGAAAGGCTTGCGTCTTTCGGATTTAAAACGCATCCCATACAGGGCGAAAAGAAAACCGTTATCGGTGCTATAGGCGATAAGCGCCTTCTCAGTATGAACGAAGTGCTTATGATGCCCGGCGTTGAAAACGTTGTGCCGATTATGCGCCCGTACAAGCTTGCGTCAAAAGAGCTTAAAAAAGAACAATCGATTATAGATGTCGGTCATAACGTTACGGTCGGCGGCAAAAAGCTTGCGATATTTGCCGGTCCGTGCGCAATCGAAAGCCGGGAGCAGTTCTCAACCGTTGCAAAGGCGGTAAAAGAGGCAGGCGCAAATATTTTAAGAGGCGGCGCTTTCAAGCCCCGTTCATCGCCGTATTCGTTCCAGGGTCTTGAGGCTGACGGCTTGAAAATTATGCACACAACGGGCAAGGAGCTTGATATGCCGATATGTACGGAGGTAGTCGACACAAGAGATGTTGAGCTGGTCGCTTCGTATTCGGATATTATCCAGATAGGCGCAAGAAATATGCAGAACTTCAAGCTTTTGCGTGAAGTGGGCAAATGCACAAACCCCGTGCTTTTAAAGAGAGGTCTTGCATCAACTATGGAGGAATGGCTGATGGCTGCCGAATATATTATGTCGGAGGGTAACGAGAATGTAATCCTCTGCGAAAGAGGTATAAGAACTTACGAAACCGCTACGAGAAACACGTTTGACGTAAGCGCAATCCCCGTTTCAAAGGAGCTTTCGCACCTTCCCATAATAGGCGACCCGAGCCACGCAACGGGAACGTACAAATATGTTCCGCCGGTAGCAAAAGCGGCAATCGCCGCAGGTGCGGACGGTCTTATGATAGAGGTTCACAACTGCCCGGAAAAAGCGGCGTCGGACGGTCCGCAGTCGCTCACACCGGAAAAATTCGCAAAGCTTATGCGTGAGCTTGAACCGATTGCAAAGGCAGTAGGCAAAGAATTATAATCAGAGAAAAAATTTACAGCAAACCGAACTCAACAGAGTACATTCCGAAAACCTCAGGTTTTCGGAAAAGAGAAACAGCACATATTGCCTGTTTCAATGCTCGGAGGGTTCGGTTTGTTCATAGCAATATGATTTTTTTCGGGAAGATGAGGGCGGTATTTGTTTACGTTTGCGAAAACCGTACACCGTAGGGCAGGGGCTTGCTCCTGCCGAAAAACCGAAAACGCATAAAATATGCGCAAACTTTTTACAAGGAGGATACATTTACCATGCTTGCATATCTCGGTCCGGAGGGGACTTTTTCTCATCAGGCGGCAATGGAATGGTCAAAAGGCAATGACGAGCTTATTCCGTTCGTTACCATTTCCGACCTCATAATAGCGGTGAGCGACGGCAGAGCCGACAGGGGAATTGTTCCGATAGAAAACTCAATAGACGGCGGAATAAACGCCACGCTCGACACGCTTGCCTTTGATGCAGACGTGTATATTACGGGAGAATACGTTCTGCACATCGGTCAGAATTTGCTCGTCAGACACGGAGCGAAAAAAGAGGATATAAAAGTTATTTCCTCCATTTCGCCGGCAATAGGACAATGCCGTAAGATTATAAATTCAGATTTTTGCGGGGTTGAAATAAATTACACAAACTCGTCCGCCGCATCGGCAAAGCTTGCGGAGCAGTCGGACGGCAGTGTTGCCTGCATAGGCTCTGCCGCCGCTGCGGAAATATACGGTCTGGACATACTTATCCCCGACTGCGGTGATGAAAAGAACAATTTCACACGGTTTATAATAATAGAAAAAAACAAGCTCCGCACTGTGACCGACTGCGACAAAACATCGTTTGCGTTCGCTTTAAAGAACGAGCCGGGAAGTCTGTACGAAGCTTTAAGACTTTTGGCGGAGCATAAAATCAATATGACGAAAATTGAGTCACGCCCGATAAAGACGCAGCTCGGAACGTATGTGTTTTTTATCGATATAGACGGAAACATCGACAATGCGACCATATACTTTGCGCTCGACAAGCTGAGGCGCAGTACGGATTTTTTCAAATTCCTCGGCTCATATCCGTATGACGGACAGGGGGGTTACGAATGAGAAAAACCGCACTTATAACGGGAGCGTCCTCGGGAATAGGCAAAGCGGCGGCACGTGAGCTTTGCGGCGCAGGCTTTATTGTATATGCGGCGGCACGGCGCACCGAGAGAATGGCGGATATAAAGTCCGATAAAATTATACCGATTGCGCTCGACCTGACGGACGGCGCATCAATAGAGAGCTGTGTAAAAACCATTCTCGAAAAAGAGGGACACATAGACGTTCTTGTAAACAATGCCGGATACGGCTCATACGGCGCTGTGGAGAACGTGCCGATGCCGGAGGCACGGCGGCAGTTTGAGGTGAACGTTTTCGGACTTGCAAGGCTTGTTCAGCTTGTTGCTCCGTCCATGCGTGAGCAAAAAAGCGGAAGAATAGTCAATATATCGTCCATGGCAGGCAAAGTATGGACGAATTTCGGCGGTTGGTATCATGCGGCAAAATTCGCCGTTGAGGGATTGTCCGACTGTATGCGGACAGAGCTTGCGCCGTTCGGAATAAAGGTTATTATAATCGAGCCGGGGTGCATAAAAACCGCCTGGGGCGGTATTGCGGCAGATAATCTGGAAAACACCGCAAAGGGCGGTGCATACGAGAGTGCGGCGGCAAAATCGGCAGGCGTGATGCGGAAAATATATTCGCACAATATCACACCGCCCGAAAAAATTGCGGTACTGATAAGAAAAGCGGTTACGGCAAAGCGCCCGAAAACACGCTATATGCGCGGTTTCCTGGCAAGACCCGCCGTATTTATACGGCGTGTTTTCGGCGACCGTATATATGATTGGGTTTTGAAAAAATTCGATTGACAGACAGGGGCTTGCTCCTGCCGAAAAATCACACACATTATCCTTAAAGAACAGCACAAAACATTTTGCGCTGTTCTTTATTTTTTTGGAATAAATATTACAAATATGTAAATATTATACTTAATCCGAATATTTACATTGATTACGGAATAAATATAACTGAATGAAAAAACATTCCAAAAAACTAAGGAGGATTACTACAATGGAGAACACAACAAACAACCAGGCGCAAATTATAGGGATAATCGAGGACGAATTTAAACTGAACCACGAAATATATGCGGAAAAGTTTTATACGTTTACGCTCAAGATACCGAGGTTAAGCGGAACATTTGACAATATACGTGTAATGATTTCCGAACGTCTGATTATGGACGGGGGGTATCATATAGGGGACAGAGTGGAAATTACGGGGCAGTTCCGTTCGTACAATTGCAACGAGCCGGACGGGAACCGTCTTATACTGACGGTTTTTGCAAGGGATATTGTACCGCTTGCGGAGGAAAACTATAAAAATCCCAATCAGCTGTACCTAAACGGCTTTATATGCAAACCGCCCGTATACAGAACAACGCCGTTCGGCAGAGAAATAACCGATCTTTTGCTTGCGGTAAACAGAAGCTACAACAAGTCCGACTACATACCCATAATCGCCTGGGGCAGAAACGCAAGGTTTGCAAAAAACCTTGAAGTGGGCGACAACGTTAAAATTTGGGGGCGGATACAGTCGAGAAATTATCAGAAGCGCATAAGCGAGGAGGAAACAATAACAAAAACCGCATACGAGGTTTCGATAAACCGTATGGAGCTTGTGGAGGAACAACCCGAGGAGGAATAATTGCACAGGGTTGATAAGGGCAACCTGTATGGGGCGATGCCCTCATCGACCCTCATGCAAACAAAACAGCATGCCCCTGCCCCGCGGCGCGGGGAATTGCATTTATATCAGTTCAACTTTTACCAAAAAGGCTGTAAAATTTTTTACTGCCTTTTTTTGCGTTTCAATCTCCTTTATTTGACATAACACCTTTATTGTGCTATAATTAAAAAATAAAATTTTACGAAGTGTTATAAAGGAGAGTTATAATCTTTATGTGTGAAACAACAAAATTACTGTTTGTACGTCACGGCTACAGCGTTGCCAATTCGGAGTCGGTTTTCGGAGGATGTCTGGATTACGACCTGACGCCGACGGGACATAAACAGGCTGAAATAATGGCGGAGTTTGTTTTGAAAAATTACAAGGTTGACGCAGTTTATTCGAGCGATTTGCAGCGTGCCGTAAAAACAGCCGAAAAAGTCGCACTACCGCTGAATTTGGAGATACATAAAGATAAACGCTTAGAGGAAATCAACGGCGGACTCTGGAACGGAATGACGTTTGATGATATACAGAAAAAATACCCCGAAGAATTTAATTTTTGGACAACCGACCTGTCAAAAGCGCACCCCCCGAAAGGTGAAACAATGTTTGATTTGCAGAAAAGAGCGCTTGAGGCAATTGCGGATATATGCGGTAAAGAAAAAGGAAAAACCGTACTTGTTGCGGCGCACCGTGTTTTACTGCGTACCGTTCAATGCAAATGGGAAGGCAGAGAAATCAAGGATATAAATAAATGTATGTGGCTTTCTAATTGTTCCGTAAGCGAAATAATGTACGACAACGGCAGGCTGATACCGATAAAACCCGGTCAGGACGATTTTATGGGCGAATATAAAACGATTGTAAATTCGTCTATATAAAATTTGGGTCGATGTGGGCATCGACCCCTACCGATATTTGTTCGCATTTGCGGTACATTTCGGGTCGATGTGGGCATCAACCCTTACAGATTGTGAAATCCGAAAAACAGGAGCTGTAAAAAATACAGCTCCTGTTTTTTGCATTAAACCAAACTTTTATATATATTTGCAACATCTTCTTCGGAAACGCTTTTGCGTGTATTTGACGGACTGCCGCTTGCGAGGGCGTCCGACGTCATTTTCGGTATCGCATTTAAAAATTCATCTGCGTTTATGCCGTACTCCGATATTGTCGGAACCTCGCACTTTTTGCAGATTTCACGCAAACCGCCGATAAACTTATCCGCCGCCGTTTCGTCGCTGTCAAGTGCCGATGCTGTTCCGACCGCTCTCGACAATTCCGCAAACCGCTCCGCTGCTCCGTCCTTTGCAAAATCCATACATTTGCATAACAGCATTGCGTTTGAAAGTCCGTGCGGTACATGGAACAATGCGCCTATAGGACGGCTCATACCATGCACGATTGTTACCGACGAATTGTTTATGCAAATTCCCGCCTCAAGTGCGGCAACCGACATTTCGTACCGTGCGGTATCGTCATTTCCGTTATCGTATGCAATCGGAAGATACTTGAAAATCCTCTTTACCGCCGACAGCGCAAGCGCATCGGTGAGCGGCTGTGCCTGCTTTGACGTGTACGCCTCTACGGCGTGAGTGAGAGCGTCAAGTCCCGTTGATGCGGTTATGCCCTTAGGCGAACTTTTTGTGTTTGTATAATCGACTATCGCCAGGTCGGGCAACAGCACCTCGCCCTTTAAGAGCATTTTAACGTCCGTTTCGGCGTCCGTTATAACCGTAAACTTTGTCGCCTCCGAGCCTGTACCTGCTGTGGTGGGAATTGCCGCCATGGGCGGCAGGTTTCCGCTTATTTCCTTACCCATATAATCGCTGAGCTTTTCGCCGCACACGTCCAGGACGGCGATTGCCTTTATTGCGTCTATCGGACTGCCGCCGCCCATTCCGATAAGGAAATCGCAGCCGTTTTCACGATACGCTAAAAGCCCCTTTTCTATCATCACATCTGTCGGCTCGCCAGTAATATCCTTAAAAACCGCATATTCCATACCCTGTTCGGAAAGGCTTTTTGTAAGAATTTTAAACGGTTCAAGTTCCGATACGATACGCCCCGACACAATGAGCGGTTTTTTGCCCATTGCGGCGAGGTATTTGATTGAATTTTCGATTGCGTTTTCGCCCGTTATGATTTTTTTCGGCGTCAAAAATTCTCTGCTCATATTATCCGCTCCTTTATTCGCCGTCCGCCTTTAACACTGCGTTAAGCATAACTGTTGCGCCCTCGGTGCAATGCTCCACGCTTGAAAATTCCGGCTCGCAATGCGAAAGACCGTCCTTTGACTGAACGAAAATCATCGTTGTCGGCAGCATATATGACGCAAACTGTGCGTCATGGCCTGCGCCCGAGTGGATATACTGATGCTTTATGCCTGCTTCCTCGCAGGCTTCCTTTACATAGCCTACAAGCTTTTTATCCCAATACACCGTATCACGGTTCCATGCCTTTTCGACCTCACAGGTACAGCCTGCCCAATCCTTATCGGCACAGCTCTTTACGATAGCGAGAACTTTTTTGAGTACCTCGGGGCTTTCGTGTCTTGAATCGAACGAAAAATCGAAATAGTCGGGAACACAGGTGTGTACACACGGGTGGCATACAACCTCGCCGGTTGTATAAACCAAATCCTCAACGCCAAGCTTGTCAATCTCCGTATGCAGATAGTCGAGAGCCAGCGCCGCCGCATAGAATGCGTCACGCCGTTTCGGCATCGGGAATGTGCCTGCATGGGTTGTCTGTCCGTAGAATTTGAGTCTGTAGTTGAACATTCCCAAAACACAATCGACAACACCTATATCGTTACCGGCGTCCTCCAAAATCGGGCCTTGCTCGATATGCGTTTCAAACATATATTTATATCTTTCGGGCGAAAGTCTGTACTTTTTATCGCCTTTAAATCCCGATTTTTCGAGCGCTTCGCCGAAGGTCTTTGTCGGGTCGAGAATACTTTTTGACGCCATCATATCCTCATACTTGAACTTCTGACGAATATCCTCGGGAAGATAATCATAGCATACAACGCCCGAAATCATCATAGCCGGCGGATAGAGCGAGCCTTCCTCGTTTGTCCATATCATTGCGGTCAGAGGGTGCTTGTGCGGAATTTTATGCTCTGCAACGGTTTCCAAAACCTCCATTGCGGACATTACGCCCAAAATTCCGTCATAGTTGCCGCCGTTTTTAACCGAGTCAACGTGCGACGCCATTACAATCCTCTTTGCGTCGGGGTCTGTTCCGGGGAGCGTTGCATATATGTTTGCAACGTCGTCAATTTCAATCTCCGCGCCGATTGCTTTCATACGTTTTATAAACTCGTTACGTGCCATTACAGCCTCGGGCGAAAGCGAATATCTTGTAATACCGCCGTGACCTGCGTCGCCGAATTTGCTGAAGGTTTTTATTTTATCTTCCATTCTTTCCTTACTGCATACATACATAATTATCATTCCTTTCTAATTCTGTTCGGGTATTCTCAAACAGTTTTCCAAAAGATTTAAAATATCCTCGTTGGGAACATATGCCACAGGGCATTCCTGCTGATTTTCAAGATCGAGCACAAACAGGTATTTATCGTCCCAATCGACCAGATACGCCGTTTTAATTTCCGATTTCAAGCCTAATTTTTGCTCCAAAGCCTTTTTACTGCGTGCGCAGCCGTATATTATTCCGTCCCAGGGAGCTTTGAAGCTCAGCTTGCTTTTTAATTTGCGCTTCATATGTATTTCCACCGCAAATTCCGTAATACCCATGGGGACATGGCGCATATTATCGCCTATTGTACGGAATTTATCGGGAGTGATATACTCGCCGAGCGAGCCGAATTTAACATTTTTATAACGCCCAGACATTGTTACACCTCCTCAGATTAATACATACCGTTAATCTCCGCAATAACCTCGTCAACCTTTTTCATTTCCTCCTTGACCTGTTCGGGAGTTATGATTAACGGCGGACAAATGAGAATCATATTTTCGTGCGAATATGTCATAAATCCTTTTGCTTTAAGCTTTGCGATTATTGACTTCATAATTCCATCGGGGTCTTTTCCGTATTCCACAAGCGGAGCTTTGGTTTTTCTGTCACGGACAAGCTCGATTGCCGAGAACAGACCGATATATCTTACATCGCCGACAATTTCGTACTTGGACTTCAGCGCCTCAAGCTCCTCACCCAGAACCTTTCCCGATGCGTTTACATTATCGAGAATTTTAAAATCGTCATAATATTTCAGACACGCAACGCCTGCTGCACAAGCAAGCGGGTGACCGCTGTATGTAAGTCCGCATGAGAGGAGATGATCGTCAAAATATTCGGCAATTTTCTTGCTCACAACCACGCCGCCGAGCTGAACATATCCGCACGTTACGCCTTTTGCAAACGATACAATATCGGGCTTTACGCCGAAATTCTCAAATGCGAACATTTTTCCCGTTCTGCCGAAGCCTGCCATAACCTCATCGCAAATCATCATAATGCCGAACTCATCGCAGATTTTTCTTACGCCGTTCAGATAGCCTTTCGGCGGAATGATTACGCCGTTTGAGCCTGTTATGGTTTCCATAACGATTGCGGCAACGTTGTCCGCACCCTCGTAGATTACCTGTTCACGGAGCTTTGCAACGTAGTATTCGCTTGCCGCCTCCTCCGACTCAAAATCAATCTTTTCACGATACACATACGGGTCGAAGAATTTTACAAAACCCGGTGCGCCCGGCTCGAGCGGATACCTTCTTGGTTCGCCCGTAAGATTGCCTGCGCCGTAGGTCGAGCCGTGGTAGCTTCTGTAACGTGAGAACACCTTTTGTCTGCCGGTGTACATACGGGCAATCTTGACGGCGTTTTCGTTTGCGTCCGCACCGCCGTTTGTGAAGAAAACCTTACCCATATTATCGGGCATTCTCTCGATAATCATTTTTGCAAGCTCGCCTCTCGGCTCGGAGCCGTACGCCGGGGAGAGATAGCAGTATTTTTCCGCCTGTTCCTTAATTGCGTCGATTATCTGCCTGTTTCCGTGACCCACGTTGAGATTTACAAGCTGTGACGACATATCGGTATAGCGGTTGCCGTCAAAATCCCACATATAGATGCCTTCGGCTTTTTCTATCGGAATGGGGTCAAGTCCCTTCTGCTTTGACCATGACTGCAGATTATACGTGGTATGATTTTTTTTGATTTCCAATGCTCTTTCACTCATTTTGATTTCCTCCGTTTTCGTTAAATAATCTTTTTATTTTAAAAGCCAGCAGAAGTTCCGCTTTTTTCTCTCCTGTAAGCTCAATATTAAATATTGATTTAATATTTTTGATTTTTGTATTCACCGTGTTTCGGTGAAATCCGTAATTGTCGGCAACCGCCATAACGGAGCCGTCGCATCTCAGATATTCGTACAGGATTTTTGCATAGTCCGTTTTGTATGATTTATCATATTCGATTATTTCATCAAGCTGTGACGATGCAAATTCTCTCAAAATTTCCTTATCCTTTACGCCGAACAGGATTTTATTGACTCCCGTTTCGGAATAAAATTCAAAGCTTTTTTTATCCGAAACGGCGGTTTTTCTTGCCGCTTCCGCCTCGGACAACAGCTTTGCCGCCGATTTATAGCCTCTGCGCTCCGATGAAATACCCATAGCGTATGCGATTTTCTTTTGTTCGCATACGGCGTCGAGCGTATCGGTAAGATTTTTGATAAACGCAAGGCTTGCGTCCTGCCTTATAACCACAATCGTGCTGTCCAGGACAAACATTGCGGACGGATAATCCTTTGATTTTGCGAGAATACTCCACAGCTTTATATGATTGCTCCGCTCAAAATTATCCGTTATGTTTTTTCCGTCTTTATAAAATCTCAATGTAAAGGCTCTGTATTCAACCGCTTTGCCGAAACCGTGCTGTTCCAGAAAATGATAATACTTTTGCCCCTGTTCGGGAGCGAGTATTATATTTTTAAACGCCTCTGCGGCGGTGGTTTCCAGCTTTTCGTTTTCTATTATACGGCGGCAGAAGTCGTACGTTATGTCAATTATGTAAACGCTCCAGGGCAGTGTGAACAGCGGAAAATTTTCCTTATCGCAATAATCCGCCACCTCCTGCGGAACGCCCGACAGGTACGGTCCGATATTGACAACCACGCCCGCCGCCTCGTGCTTTCGCAGTCGCTTTACAAATTCCAAAAGCGGGTCTTTGCCGACGTGTCCTATACCTGTGGTAAAAACGAGCTCGTTTCCGTGCAGAAAGTCCGGAACTTGTCTGTCCTCAACCATATGCACCCAGCGCACGGTATTTGTCATTCCGCCTTTGCCGGCAATCAGCTTTAAATTATACTTTGTATCGGCATCACTGCACAGCTGTTTGAGCATAATTGACATCAGCAGTACCTCCTCTCTTCATAACCCTTTTTGACTTTCCGATTGCCTGTACGGGACAAACGAGCGAACACAGGTGACAGCCGACGCATTTTTTAACCGCAAATACGGGTTTTCCGTCCTCTGAAAGGCTTATTGCCTGATGTCCGCCGTCACGGCAGGAGAGATAGCATCTTCCGCAGCCGATACAAGCCTTTTTATTAAATATCGGATATGTAACGGTACTGCGGTCAAGCTTTTCCGGCTCGGTTATTGCGCAAAGTCCCGCACCGACCAAATCGCTTAATTTTGATATGCCTTTTCTTTTCATATAGGCTTTAAGTCCCGAAATCAAATCGTCTATAATTCTGTAGCCGTACTGCATAACGGCGGTTGTAACCTGAACGTTTGCACAGCCGAGTGCGATAAATTCCGCCGCATCGTGCCAGGTTTCTATTCCGCCGATACCGCTTAACGGCACGTCTTTAAGTTCCTTACATTCCGCCATATCGTAAATAAATCTCAAGGCTATCGGCTTTACAGCTTTGCCTGAATATCCCGAAACGGACGTTTTTTTGCTCACCGCATTCATAGGCTGCATATTTTCAAGGTCAAATCCCGAAATGCATTTTATGGTGTTAATCGCCGCAATGCCGTCCGCACCGCCTTTTACGGCGGCAATTGCCGGAGGTTCCATATTTCCGATATTCGGCGTCATTTTTGCAAGAACGGGAACGGAGGTACCTTTTTTGACGCACTCCGTATAATGCTTTACAAGCTCGGGGTTCTGACCCACATCAGAGCCGAGTCCTTCGCCCACCATCTGCGGACAGCTGAAATTACATTCTATAATATCTGCTCCGGCTTCCGTTGCGAGCCGTGCAAGCTCCGTCCATTCCTCATCGGTTTCGCCCATAATCGACGCAACAATTATTTTACTCGGGAAATCCGCCTTTAACCTCCGCAAATCCGAAAGGTTTTCCTCTAAGCTGTGGTCGGAAATCTGTTCGAGGTTTTTAAACCCGATAAACGGCGTTCCCTCTTTGCTTACCGCGTCAAATCTCGGCGAGGTTTCGTTCGGCTTTAAAAAGCCGATTGTTTTAAAAACCGCTCCTGCCCAGCCCATTTCAAAAGCTTTTGCGCACATTTCGTAATTTCCGGCAACGATTGACGAGGACAGGAAAAACGGATTTTCGCATTTAATTCCCATAAACTCGATTTCAAGACTTACATCATCTGCATTTTCACAATCGGGAAGAGCCTCTGCCATACTTCGTATCCTTATCGGGAAATCCGGCTGTATACATGCTTTTTCACACTTCCCGTCACACTCGGCGCAAGCGCTTGTATCAATGTAGTGTGCCGCACATTCCGCATTGTCAAACCTTACCGCACGTATCATTTTTGACGGATCGAACCGTTTCGGACAAGCCTTTTTGCATTTTGCGTCCGCACACAACAGGCATCTTGCGGATTCATCTCGGATATTCATATACATCAACTCTTTTCTGATTGTTTTATAATTTACATTTCACAAACCTGCCCCAGCCGCTTTCGCCGACAAATTCGCCCTTGTCATACACAAGTCTGCCTCTGGAGTAGGTTTGTTCGGGATAGCCTTTAAGCTTTATGCCCTCCCATATTGTATGGTCGCAGTCGGAATGCATTTTATCGTTTGTAATCGTAAATTCCGTTTCGGGATCGTAAATTACAATGTCTGCGTCCTTTCCTACCGCTATACTGCCCTTATCACGGCAGCCGAAGATTTTTGCAGGGTTTTCGGAGCATATTTCAACGGCTTTTTCATAGGTGATTTTGCCCTCGCCCGCCGCCGACAGCATATACGGATACATATTTTCTATGCCGGCACAGCCGTTAGGTATTTTTGTAAAGTCGTCCTTGCCCCAATCCTTTTCGTATGATTGGAACGGGCAATGGTCGGTTGCGATTGTGTCTATATCGCCACGTCTGATTGCCTCCCAGAGCGCCTGTCTGCTTTCTTCGCCCTTCATAGGCGGCGAGCAGACAAAGTTTCTGCCGTCCTCACGCTTATACACGTCACACGTAAATTCAAGATACTGCGGACAGGTTTCGGCGTAAATCTTATAGCCCTCGTCCTTTGCCGCAGTGACCGCCTTTACGCCCTCCTTATTCGCCAGATGCACGATATAGAGCGGTGCGTCAAGCGCTTTTGCCCACTGGATTGCTCTTATATCCGCCTCCGCCTCGACAAATTCGGGACGTGACATATAGTGATACCAGGCGCTTGTTTTTCCCTCGCTCAGGTACTGTGCGGTAAGCGTGTTTACCATTTCGTTGTTCTCGGCGTGTACGCCTATCAGCGCACCGCATTCCTTTGCTTTTTTGAGAACCTTGTAAAAAACGCCGTCCGTAACTCCGAAATCATATACCATAAACACCTTGAACGACGGTACGCCGAACTTTACGGCATCCTCGATTGAATTGAGCAAATCGCCGCTTACGTCTTTTACTGCAACGTGATACGAATAATCCACCGCCGCAACAGGTGCGCACATTTTGTCACGCCGTTTTACGGCGTCTACCATTGTTTCGCCGAAGTCCTGGAGCACAAAGTCGAACACGGTTGTTGTACCGCCGCACGCCGCCGCTCTTGTTCCGGCGAAATAATCATCCGATGAAATCGTACCGCCGAACGGCATTGCAAGGTGCGTATGTGCGTCGATTGCGCCGGGAAGCACAAGCTTCCCAGCGGCATCGACAACCTTTGCGCCGTCCGATGGCGCAAGGTCCGCACCGATTTGCACAATCTTGCCGTCTTTGACGGCTATATCCGCCTTAAACCGTTCCGATCCGTTTACAACAATTCCGTTCTTAATAAGCAAATCCATAAAGCATCCTCCTTACTTCTTGTATACCAGTACCAGTCCCGATCTCTGATAAATCTGTGCTATTTCAAGTAAATCCATACCGCCCGAATTTGCGGAAATCAGGTTTGATACCCATGTTACGCCGAAATCAACCGTTCCGTTGTTTACCGCTGTTGTTTCGCCTATGTCGCCGCCGCCCGAAACAATGTTGACATTCAAGCCGACTTCATCATAATAGCCTTTTGCTTTTGCCACGAAATATCCCATAAACTGTGCCTGCGGCAGCCATTTAAGCTGAACTGAAACGTCTTTCTTTTCCGGTGCGCCGAAATCCTTGCTCTTTGCGCCCTCAAGGTACGAGGCGTCACGAATATCGGCTAACGTAAGCGACTGTAATTTTTCCGCCGCTTTTGCGTCGTCTAACTTAATGTACTTCTTAGCAAGGTCGAGAGTCTGCTGCATTGCCTCCTCGTCCATTTTACCGTAGTCCGAAACGGCGTTTCCCTTTGTATCCGTCTTAATCAGCTTTGCAACCTCTTTCGCCATATATTTCTGATGGTCTGTCGATACCGACGAGCCGGCCTCAAATACTATCTGCGCCGCCTCGTCCGGGTGTTCACAGGCATATTCCCAACCCTTTAACGACGCCGCCAAAAACGCTTTTACGGTGTTCGGATTGTTCTTTGCAAATTCCTTTGTACAGAAGATGTTATCCTCCAGCATTGCCACGCCCTGGTCGTTCATATCGATTGTGCCGACCGTGTCGCCGTAGCCGTAGCCGCCTTCATAATCATTTATTACCAATCCAAGCTCATTATATGTCATAGCCGATGCGAGAGTAATCGAGTCGTCATCAAATCCGTCCATATCGAACGACTGTACAAGATAATCCGTACTCTGACCGTATTTGCTCAAAAGCGCCTGGATTTCATACTCGTTTCCGAGTCCCCAGTTTCCTACTTTTCCGTCCTTTGCGGCAGAGAGAATACGCTCCTCATCGGTCATTGCCGCTTTTTCCGTGTCTTTGCTTTCCTGCTTTCCGCAGCCGCTGAACATCGATACAACCAGTGCCGTTGTTGTTAATATACCCAATACTTTTTTCAATTTCATTTTAATTCCCTCTTTCTTTTTAATTTTATATAAGAAAAGCCGCTAAGAGCTTCTTTTCTTCAAATATATACTCTCTGTTGCCAAAAGCAATACGAACAATGCAATTCCTATAATACAGGCAACTGCGATATATGCCCACGCCGTTGAATACTGTGCGATAAGAATATTTTCACGGATCTGCCGTCCTACTCCGGCTCGGTATTCCGCAAAGTATTCGCTTACAAGCGCCGTTATTACGCTTGACGGAACGCTTACCTTAAGCGCTGTGAAAATGTACGGAATACTGTTCGGCAGTCTTAATTTCAGAAACACCGTCTTATTATCCGCCGCATACGATTTCATCAAATCCAGCGAGAACGGTTTCAGCTCCGTAAGACCGCGGTATGCGTTGATGCTCATTGACGCCATACACATAAGCGTTACAACAATTATTTTTGCGACGGTACTTCTTACCGAAGCCTCCGAGCTTACGTCCTTTGTCCAGTTCATTATAACCGGCGCCATGGCGACTATCGGGATTGCGTTAAACGCCGATATTACCGTAAGTCCGCCTTTGCCGAATTTCGGCGATACCGTTGCGCCGATTGCGGCGGCATATCCGAGTACCGAACCGAACAGCAAGCCGATTATGATAACAAACATCGACGCTCCGACATTCGGCATAATCTTGTCTGTGTTGTCTGCGATAATTCTGAATATCCGTGTCGGATACGGCAGAATGTATTCATCTGTCTTAAGCAGCGTATGCAATACTCCCGTCTGCCACATAACCGCTATCACCGCTCCGAACAGCAGAGGATAGAGAACAGATGTGATAGAATCAATTCGTTTTTTAGTCATTCAAATCACCCCTTTGCGGATTTTCCGCTCCGTTTATACGGACATAACACATATTCCAGAAGTCCCATTACCGAGAAGCTTAATATTCCGATTATTGCGCTGAAAAATACTATCTGCCAGAAAACGTATCTTGTCATTGCGCCCTTTAATGCCTGCGAAAGCAAGCACCCGAGTCCTATTCCGCCCTGAAGCGTATCGACCAGGATTGATGCGGTTATTGCCATAGGCGCCGAAATCTTCAAGCCTGTGAAGAAATACGGAACGCACGCCGGTATCATCGTTTTTATGTATATCTGAAATTTGTTCGCCGCATATGAGTACATCAGTTCGTGCTTTTCACGGCTTACCGATTTGAAACCTGCCAATGTGTTTGTCGCAACCGGATAAAATGTAAGTATGGCTGCTATTACCACACGGCTTGCGGTTATGTCGCCGGTAAGTGCGTTTATAATCGGCGCCATACCCAAAATCGGTATCATCTGTATCAGCATAAGGTACGGAAACGCTATCTTTTCAATCGGCTTCCACAAACTCATGAGCAATGCAAGCACGAAACCGCATATAATTCCTATTACATAGCCGATACCCGCACGGGACAGCGTCGCCGCCGCATTTGTCATAACCATCTGAATTGCGGTCTGACCTCCGTTGATTGTTTTGCCGCTTACAACCGAACCGATTATCCCCGAAAGATGCGGCAGTATGTTTTCGGGCGTCCGCTTTGTTGCGCCGACAATAAATGCGAACAGCTCCCAGATTGCTATGATAAGCACAATCCATACGATTGTCATAAAATATTTTTTATCGGCAAGCTTTTTCATAATTTTCACCTCCGGATTATACGCCCTCAAAGCTGTTTCTTACCTTTGCCACAAGCTCCGTAAATTCGGGCGTATTTTTCATTTCCATTGTACGGGGTCGGGGTAAATCTATATCGACCACCGCCGATAGTCTGCCCGGATGCGGCGAAAGCACGCATACCTTATCGGACAGGAAAACCGATTCCTGAATATTATGTGTGACAAACACGATTGTTTTGTTTGTCTTTCTCCAAATCTTAAGCAGGTCAACGTGAAGTTTTTCACGTGTGAACTCATCAAGCGCCGAAAACGGCTCGTCCATAAGAAGTATTTCCGGCTGAATGGCAAGCGCTCTCGCTATGCCCACTCTCTGCTGCATACCGCCCGAAAGCTGATGCGGATAATGATTTGCAAATTCGGTAAGTCCGACAAGTTCAAGCATTTTCTCCGCACGCTCGTTCTGCTCTTTTTGCGGAACATGCATTATTTCAAGCGGAAGCATAATGTTTTTCTTAACCGTCCGCCATTCGTAAAGCACTGCGCTCTGGAATACTATTCCGTATTTTCGCTTAAGCCTTGCGTCGTGAGGACTCTCGCCCGATATTTTTATATCCCCCGACGACGGAGTGAGCAAATCGGCAATAATTCTTAAGAGTGTTGTCTTGCCGCAGCCCGACGGTCCTACCAGTGAAACGAATTCGCCCTTTTCAATGTCGAGTGTAACGCCCGTGAGAGCCGTTACATCTCTGCCGTCGTTTGTGCGGTAGACCATTCCTATATCTTTAAGCATGATTTCCGTATTATTGATCGCTGCCATATGTAACACTTCCTTTTCGATATAAAATAAAAAAGCGGCAGGCAGAAACATCTTTGAAAGACGCCTTTGCCTGTCGCTTTTCCGTATAAGAATTATTATGGCTTAATTATACATTTCGATTTTTGAATTGTCAATACCTTTTTTTAAATTTGTTGTTTCGACACAAAAACAAGCAGCGCAAAATGTGCCAAAGCACATTTTGTTGCATAGAAAAGCCCCACACCGTAGGGCAGGGGCTTGCTCCTGCCGAAAACGCTCACCGCTTAGGATAACGTTTTGGGTCGATGTGGGCATCGACCCCTACAGGTGCGTTTACAACGATTACAATCATGCGGTAGGGGACGATGCCTTCATCGTCCCTCACCCCTACACAAACACACTCCCCACACCGCATTGCGCCCACTCGCTCCTGCCGAAAATCCCCACAATTTTTGATACGCCCGCACCCCACGGTAGGGGACGATGCCTTCATCGTCCCTCACCCCTACACAAACACACTCCCCACCGCATTGCGCCCACTCGCTCCTGCCGTGTATGTACGTGATTTTTCGTATGCAATACGTTAATAATTTTACACCTCCGCCTTGACAAGAGTCCGAAAACGGACTATAATAAAGAAATGAGTCCTGTTTCGGACTCAACGCTTTATTACGGAGGATTTTACAATGACAAAACAGAGAAAAAATCTGCGAAAATATATCGTTCCCGCCATGATCGGCAATCTCAGCTTTTTTATTCTTACCATTGTGGACGGAATGTTTGTCGGAAACGGCGTCGGCGCAGATGCGCTCGGTGCGGTCAGCATTGCAATGCCGTTCGTAAATCTGATCTGGGCTTTGTCCACGCTGTTCAATATCGGCGGTGTTACCGTTGCTTTCGTCCGTTTCGGACGTGGGGACGCAGAAGGCGCAAATCGGGCGTTTATGCACGCACTCTCTGCAAACATCACCGTCTTTTCGCTCATCAGCGTGGCAGGAATGTTAATGTCCGAAAAAATTGCACTTCTGCTTGGGGCGAATGAAACATATTTGCAAATGGTTTCGGATTATGTATTCTGGTTCTCTGTATTCTTGATTACTTCCACGCTCGGACCGTGCCTGAATTCCTTTGCAAGAAACGACGTAAATCCGAGACTCGGACTTATTATGTCGTTCACCTGTATGATTGCTAATATTTTCGGCGACTGGCTTATGGTGTATCCGCTGCAAAAAGGCGTTGCCGGTGCGGCTATCGCAACCGGTGTTGCCAATCTGCTCGGTTTCATCGTGGTGCTGTTCCACTACATATTGAAAAAAGGACAGCTCAGAGTGCAAAAGTTCAAGCCGCAGTTCTCCCTGTATCGAAAAATAATGCTCCGCGGACTGCCTGAAATGATTTCTCAGTTTGCAAACCCGGTTATTGCTTTTTCTATGAATAATATGCTTATTAATCACCTCGGCAATGTGGCTGTCAATGCATATTCCGTAATTACATATGCAAGTTCGCTGTTTTCTTCGCTTATGTGGGGACTTGCAACCGGATTACAGCCGCTGTACGGAGCAAGTTACGGCGCAAAAGACGACAAGAGCCTGAAGTTCTACTTCAGAAGCGGACAAATTATGGCTTTGGCAGGCGGAACGGGTATTTTTCTGCTGACTTTCTTTGTCGGAAAACCGCTGTGTGCATTTTTTGGTGCGGACGCCGCATCGGTTCCGATTGTCTGCAACGCACTTCCGAAATACTGCTTGAATTATGTATTCGCCGCCTCTACCGCAGTCATCGCCGCCTACCTGTTTTCCACGAAACGGACACGGTATGCAATACCTGTTAACGTGTGCAGAAGTATTGTGTTTAACTTTATATGCATCAACTTTCTTCCGCTTATCTTCGGTTACGAGTTTGTGTGGTACACCGTGACCGTATCGGAATGTATCTGTATGGTGATTGCTGTTGTACTGCAAAAAATATCCGAGAGAAACGGCATAATTTATAAATAATGGAGGTATACAATGAATATACGAGAAATAATCCGTTTGATTGAACGTGAACGAAAAGAACAGGAGTCCATA
The DNA here is from genome assembly GCA_934481375.1 of uncultured Clostridia bacterium. GTDB lineage: Bacteria > Bacillota > Clostridia > UBA1381 > UBA1381 > UBA4716. The sequence continues at coordinate 1,765 of CAKSPN010000004.1, read as the reverse complement.
TATCATGCCGTAGCCGCCAAATACGGACTGCCGGTTATGACCCTGTGGGTTCTGTACTATATTTCCGAATTTGATGAGAATCAGACGCAACAGGACTTATGCCGTCAAAGTTTTCACACAAAGCAAACAATCAACACGGCAATATCGGGTCTTGCAAAGGGCGGTTTTGTAGAATTAATCCCCATTCCCGGCACACGAAATCATAAAAAGATACATCTGACACCGAAAGGTCTGGAACTGGTCGAGCGGACAACCCAACATCTGAAAACCGCAGAAGAAAATGCCTATGGCAGACTCTCCGAGGAAGAACTTCGTGCTTATTTGGAAACTGCAGGCAAATTAAATGCCTATCTTCAGGAAGAAACCGAAAAATTATAAGAATAATCGGTGCAATCTGCACTCAAAATCCGTTGACAACACAAAAATAGGGTGGTATAATGTAATTGCACCTATTTTTAAATAATTTTCATCTAAATAACGGGCAGTGGGGGGTTATTCCTGCTGCCCGTTATTTTTGCATTTATTCGATAGCAATATCAATGCTGTCCGTTGCATCATCAAGATTGCCGATAGCATACTCCAATGCTGAAACTGCCTCCTCGGCTTTTTCATAACGTTCGCCGCCTTGCAGGTTTTCGGGAATACTGTCAAGGTAGTCTTATTCTTCATCGCATAATTGCTCAATATCCAATTTCAGCTCGTCAACCCTATTATGCTTTTTTTGTGTATTATTCATATCGTATATCCTTTCTGTCGGAAATTATTTATTTTTAATAGCATCTAATATTTTTAAAAAAATTGTCTTTGCTTTACAAGTCCAATAATTAAAAAGTGCGCAGCTTCTGCTGCGCACAAAAATGCACAACTCCTCTTGCTGCGACACAAAGCTTTCTCTCATAACACAAGTATGCGAAAATAGAGCATGCATTTTTATCAAAGATAAAAATTACATATTTTAATTTTGATTTTTCTTTGCTGTATTGATTGACGCAATTAGTATTTTCTTTATTTCTGTGCATTTGGCAAGAATTGCCCTGTCTTCATAATATCCACTTTCTATAAGCAATTCCAGCCAATACTCGCTTTCCGAACACTCTTTTAATGCTATTTGCAATTTTGCAATAAAATCATTTCTCCCATGTCCGTAAAATGCTTCTCTGATATTCGCACCTATACTTGTTCCGCTGCGAATAAGCTAATTCGTCAATATGCTTTCTTTTTTCTCTCTTTTCACAGAATTACAAACCTTGATTATATCTAATGCAAATTGTTTTGATTTTAAAATTAATGGACTATCCATAACTTCTCCAATTTTTAATACAAACTCGCCCTGCGAGTTTGCACCATACTTCTTCATTTTTCACTATTACTTTCCAAAAAATCGACAAACTTTAGTGAAAAGGGAAGAGTGAATAGGTAATACGTAAAAATCCGCACACTAACGTATGCGGATTTTGGTGGGCCATCAGGGACTCGAACCCCAGACCGTCCGGTTATGAGCCGGATGCTCTAACCAACTGAGCTAATGGCCCGTATATATCAAACAGCCTTTCGCTCGAAAGGCTGTTCAATTTTTTGGTGACCCGTGCGAGAATCGAACTCGCGTTACAGCCGTGAAAGGGCCGTGTCTTAACCTCTTGACCAACGGGCCGTAAAGAGCATTATCCCAATCTTACGGTTGGGATAATGTTCCGGCAACTTTCTACTCTCCCGGGCAGTCGCCCACCAAGTACCATCGACGTTAAGGAGCTTAACTTCCGTGTTC
>CAKSPN010000003.1 GCA_934481375.1 uncultured Clostridia bacterium | reverse complement strand
CTATAATGATATCCTGCGCATAATTTACCTCCGGCTGGGGTACAAGCACCTCACATTCCTGATAATCCTTACCCTTGCCTATGCGCCTCATACGGGACAATATCCCGTGTTCTCTCAATCGGCTTACCAAAAGCCGTGCGGATTTTTCCTCATGAGTGATATATACTACTGTCCACATATTATTTCACCGTTATTCCGTCGGAAACGATTTTCCCCAGCTTGGTATATATCTCCGCTTTCCCCTTTATTTTCATTGCCGAGGTAATCTCCGTGAACTGCGCAAGATAAACCTCGCCTGCGTCGAGCTTTTCCGTGTGGTGAAACTTTGTATCACGCCCACGGGTAATTCCTATAATGCTGACGCCGTTTTCAAGCGCCTTTACAGCTATATAATCATTTCCTATCGATTCTTCCATAGCCTACATCCTTTCAATATACCAAATATTAGTATTATATTATTTTATCGCATTTCCGTTAAAATTTCAAGTAGAAATTGATGAAATTTTAACAAATAAACTTGAGTGAAATTTGGTCACTTTCACTATTTCAGCTTTACGTTGTCCGCTCCGAACACTTTTTTCAAGTCCTCGACCGCCGAATTTGTGCCGTTAAACCAAAATCTATGCGGTACGGAGGCAACCTTTTTCGTATCCTCAAAGAAAAGCCTTACCTCGGTGTCGCCCATATACGGCGCAAGGCTTTCGCATACCGAGGCGAGCGTTTCCTCACTGCGTGTCGGGAGCTTTATATACAGCTTGGGAGCCGGTTTGTTCATAAGCTCCGCCTCCTCGAACGTCTGCACCGATTCGCACAAAAGCTTCGGCGCTTCGTCCTCACGTATGCTTACACGCCCATGCACCGCCACAACGGCGTTTTCCTCAAGCCGTGACGAGTATTCCGCAAGCACCTTCGGAAATACTATTCCCTCTATACTTCCGTAAGAGTCCTCAAGCGTGACAAACGCCATCTGCGAATTTGAGCGTGTTGTCTTGTTTCTTCTTTTCTCTATAACGGCGCATACTGTTACGATGTCGTTATCCCTGATTGCACCGTTTATCGCATGATACACGCCCTCGTCGTCCTTATGAACGCTTTCGAGAATATCGCCTATATTGTATTTTGTAATTTTTTTCGCACGCTCCGTATACTCCTCCATTGGGTGGCCCGTAAAGTACATTCCCGTGGACTCCTTTTCATGGCGCAAAAGAGTACGGCGGTCGAGTTCCTCAATATCGGGAAATTCCATTTCGGTACTGCCCTCGCCTGCGGTTTCAAACAGCGAAATCTGCCCTGCGACATTATCTCTTGCATTTCTTAAAGTACCCTCAAGAGCGCTTTCGTATACCGCCAGCAGCTGTGAACGCTTTATCCCCATTGAATCGAACGCACCGCAGTAAATAAGTCCCTCAAGCGCACGCTTGTTCATATCCTCGCCTGCCATACGGTCGATAAAATCGGAAAAGTTTTTGAACTTGCCGTTTCGCTCACGCTCGTTCACAAGCTTTACGATAAGTCCCCGTCCGACGTTCTTAACCGCCGACAGACCAAATCTTATTCCGTTGCCCTCAACCGTGAACACGTCCTCGCTCTTGTTTACATCGGGCGGCAGACGGTCTATACCCATTTCACGGCAGTTTTCGATGTAGTGGTTTATCTTATCGGTATCGTCTATGCTCGAAATAAGCGACGCCATATACTCAACCGGGTAAAACGTCTTTAAATACGCCGTCTGATACGTTACAAACGCATACGCCGCCGCATGGGATTTATTGAACGCATAGCTTGCGAAATCGTTTATTTCGTCAAATATCGCTATCGCCGTTTTTTCGTCTATGCCGTTTTTGATACAGCCTTTTATTGTGCCGTCCTCGGAGCCGTAAATGAAATTCTTACGCTCTATCTGCATTTGGTCGACTTTTTTCTTGCTTATAATTCTGCGTAACTGATCCGCCTTTCCGAGCGAATATCCCGCAAGCACACGCACTATTTCAAGCACCTGTTCCTGATACACCATACAGCCGTATGTTACATTAAGTATATTTTCCAAAAGCGGATGTTTATATGTTATTTTATCGGGGTGCTTTTTATTGTCGATATATCTCGGTATCTGCTCCATAGGTCCTGGGCGGTAGAGAGAAATTCCGGCTATTACATCTTCTATGCAGTCGGGCTTTAATTCTGTCATAAACGACTGCATACCGGCGCTTTCCATCTGGAACACACCGTCCGTATTGCCCGACGATATAAGGTTAAATACCTCTTTCCTGTCATAATCTATACTGTTTATATCAAGCTTAATTCCACGTGTTTTTTCGATTATGGCAACAGCATTTTCGATTACCGTAAGGTTTCGCAATCCCAAAAAGTCCATTTTGAGAAGTCCCAGGCTTTCAACCGTATCTTTTGTAAACTGCGTTGTGATAAAGTTTTCCTTATTTACCGTAAGCGGCAGATAGCTGACAAGCGGCTCGCTCGTTATAACCACGCCTGCGGCGTGCGTTGAAGCGTGTCTCGGCAAGCCCTCAAGCGCACAGGAGGTATCTATAAGCTCCTTTATGCGTGCGTCCGAGTCGTAGAGCGCCTTTAATTCCTTTGAAACATCGAGCGCTTTTTCAATCGTCATTTTAAGGTCGTTCGGTATAAGCTTTGCAACCTTATCCACCTCATTATAAGGGATATTGAGCGTTCTTCCCACGTCACGCACCGCAAGCTTTGCTTTCATGGTTCCGAACGTAACTATCTGCGCAACCTGCTTTTCGCCGTACTTGGAAACAACATAATCTATTACCTTTTGTCTGCCCGACGGCGCAAAGTCAATATCTATATCAGGCATACTTACACGCTCGGGGTTTAAAAAACGCTCAAAAATAAGGCTGTATTTTATCGGATCGATTGACGTTATTTCAAGGCAGTACGAGACTATGCTTCCCGCCGCGCTTCCCCGTCCCGGTCCTACCATAACGCCGTGCGTTCTCGCAAAATGTATAAAGTCACGCACTATAAGAAAATAGTCGACAAAACCCATATTTTTTATAACGCCCAGTTCGTAGCGCAATCTTTCCTTAAGCTCCTCGGACGGATTTTCGTAACGCTTATTTAAGCCGTCAAAGCAAAGCTCCTCAAGGTATCCGTATGCGTCTTTTCCGTCAGGCACGTCATATTTCGGCAAATGCTGTGAATTGAAATCAAATTCAACATTGCATCTTTTTGCAATCTTCTCCGTATTTTCGACCGCCTCGGGCGCATACGAAAATAGCTCCGACATCTCCTCGGGGGATTTTAAATAAAATTCCTCCGTCTCAAACTTCATTCTGTCGGGATCGTCCACCGTTTTTTCCATTTGTATGCACATTAAAACGTCCTGATATTTGGCGTCCGATTTATTTATATAGTGAATATCGTTTGTTGCGGCAAGTCCCACTCCGACCTCTTTTGAAAGCTTTATAAGATCGGGAATTATCTTTTTCTGCTCGGCAATGCCGTGATCCTGTATTTCGATAAAATAATTGTCCTTACCCAAAAGGTTTACATAACGCTCGGCAATCGCTTTTGCGCCGTCATAATCACCGCTTACAAGCCTTTGCGGTATTTCACCGGCAAGGCAGGCGCTTAAAACGATAAGTCCCTCCTTATACTCCGTCAAAAGCTCGAAATCTATCCTCGGCTTATAATAAAAACCCTCTATAAATCCCATACTTACAAGGTATATCAGATTTTCGTAGCCTTTCTGATTTTCTGCAAGCAGTATAAGGTGGTTTGTTTTATTATCAATGTCATGTACCTTGTCAAAGCGGCTTCTCGGCGCCATATACACCTCACAGCCGATTACGGGGTGAACCCCCTGCGCCTTACACTCACGCCAAAAATCGGCGGCGCCGTACATATTGCCGTGATCGGTTATGGCGCAGGAGTCCATTCCCAGCTCCTTAACCCTCGCCACAAGCTTTTTTATGCTCGCCTCGCCGTCGAGAAGGCTGTATTCGGTATGTGTGTGAAGATGACAGAAACTCATATCATTTTCCCTTTCGTGTCTTACTCGGATATACTCTGTGAAATTTCGATTATCCTGTTTAATCTGTGGTTTACGCCCGATTTGCCTATGGGCGGCTCGGTCATTTCGCCCAGCTCCTTAAGGCTTATATCGGGATACTGCTCCCTCAAATCTCCTATTTCCTTTAAAACCTCCGGCAGTTTATCCCACTTGCCGGCTTTCTTGATTTTGTGTATCGCCGCAGTATGCTTTGAGGACGCAATCGCCGATTTGTTCATATTTGCGTTTTCACAGTTTACCTGCCTGTTCACCTCGTTGCGCATCTGCTTTTCAACCTGTATGGTAAACATTTCGAGCGCACCGTTGTCCGCACCCATATATCCCAAAAGGTCGGCAACCTGTTCGCACTCCTTTATATATACCACTTTCTTTCCTTTGCGCTCCGATACTTTAGGCGCAAAGCCGTGCTCAGCAAGTATATTGCAAAGCTTGTCCGCTTCTTTTACGCTTTTTGTGCAAAACTCTATATGATAGCTCTTTTCGGGGTCGGTCATAGAGCCGCCGCCCAAAAACGCACCACGCACAAAAGAAGCACGGCAGCACTCAAACGGAGTCGGATCCGCAAGGCTGTCGGCTATATTTTCTACTATATTCTTATCATCTATTAAAAATGTCTGCTTTCTCATTGAGCGCACAGGATTTGCCATGACGCCGAACGCCTCGTGCAAATCCTCATACAGCCTGTCCGCCACACATTCGTTCTCAGTCGAAAAACGGATTTTTCCGTCCGTTACCGAACCTGTAAAGCGCAGTATGCCGGCAATCTCGGCAAAACGGCACATTTCGCAGTCCGTCTCCGTTTTGCACAGGCTGTTTTTTATCTGTGATGAAAATGACATCTGATATTTCTCTCTTTCACAACAATACTATTGTACGTGCAAGTCTGCTGAAATTATGACGTATTTTATCATTATTCATAAGCAGTAAATCGCCGTACACCGTTATCATTTTATTATTGATTTTATCCGTATCGTCCTTTACCTGATACGCATGCTCCGCCGCATATCTTTCCGCAAGTTCCTGCGGCAGAGGAGAACGGTTTACTATAACCGCATCGGCAATCCCCTCATACGAATGTTTTTCTATCGCACGCAAATGATCCGAAACGGTGTAGCCGTCCGTTTCGCCCGGCTGGGTCATTATATTGCACACGTATACCTTTTTTGCACTGCTTTTATGTATTGCCTCCGTAACGCCCTCCACAAGCAAATTCGGTATTATGCTTGTGTAAAGACTGCCCGGCCCCAGAACAATTATATCCGCCTCGCCGATAGCTTTAATTACGCCGTCAACAGGTTTGGGGTTTTCGGGTACCATATGCAATTCCGATATGCCTTTATTTTTGCCGTCACGGTAACTGCCTATCAGCGATTCGCCGTTTATAACCGTGCCGTCCTCAAGAATTGCTCTTAAATTTACCGACTCATTCGTTACGGGATAAACCTTTCCGATTACTCCCATTATCTGATTTAATTTGCCCACAGCCTCCTCAAAATTATCCGACATCTCATTAAGCGCCGCAAGAATAATATTGCCTAAGCTGTGTCCTTTAAGCGAGCCTTCGTCAAATCTGAACGACAAAAGCTCCGACAATATCGGGTCTGTATCGGACAGGGCGCATATGCAATTTCGCACATCGCCCGGCGGCAGCATTCCCATATCACTGCGCAGTACCCCCGACGACCCTCCGTCATCGGCAACCGTAACCACCGCTGTTATATTGTGCGTATGCATTCTGAGTCCCCGAAGCATCGTCGAAAGTCCCGTACCGCCCCCGATGACAACTATTTTTTTATCTCTCATAAAAAAATCAACCGCCTTTTTGCTATTCTCTGCCCAAATCACGGTGCGTTATATCTACTGTATATTTAAGCTCTTTTAGATATTCTCCGAGCTTGTTTGCCATTGTTATGCTTCTGTGTTTTCCGCCCGTACAGCCTATCGCAACCGTAAGCGAAATTTTTCCCTCTTCCTCATACAAGGGTATAAGGAATTTTGCCATATCTTTAAGTTTTTCGAGAAATTCGACCGCTGTCGGAAAGCTCATGACGTAATCCTGCACTTCCTTGTCGTTTCCCGTCTTGTACTTTAAATCCTCTATATAAAACGGGTTCGGGAAACACCTTACGTCAAACACAAGGTCGGCGTCCATAGGTATGCCGTACTTAAAGCCGAACGCCATAACGTTTATCTTAATCCCGGGGTTTTTGCCCCGGCAGTATATTTCCTTTACCTCATCAATAAGCTTATTGTTCGTCATTTGCGATGTGTCTATCACATAATCCGCCGCATTTAGAAGCTTTTCGAGAATTTTGCGCTCCTTCTGTATCGAAGCCAAAAGTCCGTCTGGACTGTACACGGGGTGGACACGCCGTGTTTCCTTATATCGTTTTACAAGCGTTTCGTCGCTTGCGTTAAGGAAAAGTATGCGTGCGTCATATCCCATGGATTTCAATACGTTTATCTGACCTATCAGCTCGTTTATCATATCGCCTACACGGACGTCCACAACAAACGCCACATTATTGAATTTTCCCGTTGCCGAAGATAGCATTTCTGAAAATTTCGGTATCAGCACAGGCGGCATATTGTCTATGCAGAAATACCCTATATCCTCCAGGTAACGTATAACCCTCGTCTTTCCCGAGCCTGACATTCCCGTTACTATTGTAAATTGCATTATTATCCCTCGTTTTTAAAATTCACCGACAAGACGTACTTCGGGGGTAAGCTCCACACCGAATTTTTCTCTGACCGTATTCTTTATATGCCCGATAAGCTCAAGCACATCTTTTGCCGTTGCTCCGCCTTTGTTTACCACAAAACCCGCATGCTTTTCGCTGACCTGTGCACCGCCCACGGAATATCCCATAAGTCCGCTGTCCTGTATAAGCTTTCCTGCAAAATATCCCTCGGGGCGCTTGAACGTACTGCCTGCCGACGGCATATTAAGCGGCTGTTTATCCGCACGGCGCTTATTGTAATCGGTCATTGCGGATTTTATATCGTCATAATTTCCCTTTTTAAGCTTTAGCTTTGCCGACAATATAATGTAACCGTTTTCTTCAAACACGCTGTGCCGATACGAAAAATCCGCCTCACCGCCGCTTATCGTTCTGATATTGCCGTCATTATCAATGTACGTGATTTCCTCCGCAACGTCTTTTATCTCGCCGCCGTATGCACCGGCGTTCATATAAATTCCGCCGCCAAGCGTTCCCGGTATGCCCGAAAGCGTTTCAAATCCCGAAAGCTCCGCACGCAAAATCTCATGCGCCAGTTTTGACATAAGTATTCCTGCCTGGGCGCACACCGTATCACCATCGATACTGCATTTTTGCATACCGTTTCCGACCTGTATAACCAGTCCGCGTATGCCCTTATCCGAAACAAGCATATTACTGCCGTTTCCCATAAACATATACGGTATCCCCTTTTCTTTGCAGAACGAAACAAGCGACCGTATCTCCTCCGCACTCTCTGCGCTTACAAATGCGTCCGCATTTCCGCCTATGCGGAATGACGTATGAGCGCTCATAGGCTCGTCAAAAACCACATTCGGCGATATATTCAAAAGTTCTTTTAACATTATTTGCAATCTCTCCGATTTAATTATTTTTGCCCAAATTTTCTTCCATCTGACGCATAAGTCTGTTGTTAAGTTCAACAGCGGCATTATATCCCATACGCTTTTGCCTGTTGTTCATTGCGGCAACCTCCACTATGACCGCAAGGTTTCTGCCGAGTCTTACGGGAATTGTAAGGCTGGGGATATTTATTCCCATTATATTTGTATATTCGTCCACCATACCGAGACGGTCGTAGTTTCTTCCCTCGACCCACGGTTCAAGATGGATTATCATATCTATGCTTTCGGTATCTTTAACCGCACCCATACCGAATATTTCCTTTACGTCTATTATACCTATTCCGCGAAGTTCGACAAAATGACGGATTATCTCGGGTGACGAGCCGACAAGCGTTCTGTCCGACACTCTCTTTATCTCAACCGCATCGTCCGCAACAAGTCTGTGTCCTCGCTTTACAAGCTCGATAGCCGTTTCGCTCTTTCCTACGCCGCTCTCGCCCATTATGAGTATTCCCTCGCCGTAAACCTCGACAAGCACGCCGTGGCGTGTACGCCTGGGCGCAATCTGCACATTGAGATAGCGTATGAGCGCACTCATAAAATCCGATGTGCTAAGTTCCGTGCGTAGCAATATCCTATCGTATTTTTCCGCAAGTTCTTTCATTTCGGGAAACACCTGCAAACCTCTTGTGACAACAAGTGCGGGAAAATTATGCCCGAAATACGTTTCAAGACGCTTTTCACGCTCATCTGCGGAAAGCTTTTCAAGATACGTAAACTCTACCTTTCCCATTATCTGTATACGCTGATCGTCAAAATAATCAAAAAATCCCGCCATCTGCAAACCGGGACGGTTTACGTCGGAGGTGGAAACAAGCACCTCGTCGATATTTTCCGGCTCGCATATCTTTTCCAGCTCAAATTCTTCGATTATACTGCTTATCGGTATTGTAAATTCACTCTCGTACATAACTGTTCACCGCCGAACCACACGCTTATCTTCTGCGCATAAATTCTTATCCTTTCAATGGGTATATACATATTATAACTCATATGCGGAATTTTTGCAATAATATATATAACTTTTCTTTCCTATAAGGCAAACATATTATAAATATTCGCCGATTTTCACGCTTTTATGATTTTTTTTGAAAAATTTGAATAAAAACACTTGCAAAATTATTATTTTTGTGTTAAAATATCTCTTGATGTTTATTGATATGTATTAGGAGGTGTTTTGGAATGGCTAAATGTGATATATGCGGTAAGGGCGTAACCTTCGGTATAAAGATGTCTCATTCACACAGAAGATCAAACAGAGCTTGGAAACCAAACATAAAAAAGGTTAAGGCTGTAGTAAACGGTTCGGTTAAGTCGGTTCACGTTTGCACACGTTGCCTGCGTTCAGGTAAAGTACAGCGTGCGGTTTAATTTATGTGCGATTTTAAACAGCTTGCTTTGCAGGCTGTTTTTTTCGTGTTTCATTATGGATTTTTTACAAAAAAATTAAATTTTATTTTTTGTGCATTTTTTCTTTGCATTTTGCGCATTTTTTTGGTATAATGTAGTATCAGATACTTATGATAATTAATATACTTGATTTATACATCAATCACAAAGGGGTGTAACTATTGGATAAACTCTTAATAAAAGGCGGAAACCGCCTTCACGGCGAAGTAACCATAAGCGGTGCAAAAAATGCCGCTGTGGCAATTCTCCCCGCGTGCCTTTTGGTGGACGGTAAGTGCAGAATTGAAAATCTTCCCGATATTAAAGATGTAAGGCTTTATTTGAAAATTCTCGAAAACCTTAATGCAAGCGTTGTTTATATAGACAAAAATACAGTGGAAATAGACTGCACAAACGTAGACTCATACACGCCTCCTGGCGATCTCACACGAAAAATGCGCGGATCAAGCTATCTTATGGGCGCACTGCTCGGCAGATGCCGCAAATTTGAGGTAGACCCTCCCGGCGGCTGTGATTTCGGCACACGCCCGATCGATCAGCACATAAAAAGCTTTGAGGCACTCGGTGCGGAAATAGATCCCAAAAAGAGCATTGTCAAAGGAAAAGTGGACAACCTTCACGGCGGCAACATATTTTTTGATGTCGTAACCGTCGGAGCAACCATAAACGCAATTCTCGCCGCAGTCAAAGCTGACGGCGTAACGGTTATCGAAAATGCCGCAAAAGAGCCGCATATCGTTGATCTTGCGAATTTCCTTAACAATATGGGCGCAAATATACGCGGTGCGGGAACAGATACAATAAAAGTAAAGGGTGTAGACAGCCTGCACGGCGGTTCGTACCCGATTATACCCGACCAGATAGAGGCAGGCACTTTTATGATTGCCGCCGCCGCCACAAGAGGCGACATAGTGCTTAATAACGTTATTCCTCGTCATCTTGACATAATCTCGGCAAAGCTTATAGAAGCCGGTGTTAAAGTTCAAAACGGCGAGGACAGCGTTCATGTATGGGTTGATGACGACACAAAATTCAAGCACGTAAACTTTATTGCGCTCCCCTACCCCGGTTTCCCGACAGATATGCAGCCTCAGCTCGTTGCATTTTTAAGCACTGTTGACGGCATAAGCACGGCACGAGAAGGCGTCTGGGACGATCGTTTCAGATACGTAAACGAGTTAAAGCGCATGGGTGCGGACATTCGTGTAGAGGGAAAACTTGCGATTATAGACGGAATTGAAAAGCTTTCCGGCGCATGCGTACGTGCCACTGATCTGCGCGCCGGCGCCGCAATGATTATTGCCGGACTTATGGCGGACGGCATAACGGAAATAACCGATATATATCACATCGACCGTGGATACGAAAATTTCGAGCAGAAATTTATACAGCTCGGCGGAGATATACACCGTGTTACCGTTGTTGACGAAAGCTTTGATTAACAGGGGTTATAAATGATTGAATTAATATCGCTTATAAGCGGCTCATCGGGAAATTCGTCCGTCATCACCGACGGAAAGACTACATTGCTTTTAGACTGCGGAACATCGGCTAAAAGGCTTGAAGAAGCGCTTGCAAATGCCGATATTCTCCTGAAGAACATCAGCGCTTTGCTTATCACGCACGAACATTCCGACCACATAAAAGGAGCAGGTGTGGCTGTGCGAAGATATAATCTGCCCATTTACGCCACCGCTCCCACGCACAAGGCAATGGATATAGGAAAAATCGATGATGATTTACGTATGGAGATTACTCCCGAAAAATCATTTGAAATAGGCTCTATAGGAGTTACTCCGTTTTCCATACCGCACGATGCGGCAATGCCCGTCGGATTTGTCTTTTCATCGGGTGATGAAAGCGTTGCGGTTGCGACCGATATAGGGCGTATGAACGAAAATATTCTTAATCATCTGCACGGCTGCAAAAAAGTGTTGCTTGAATCAAACCATGATGTTGATATGCTCCGTGTGGGACCATACCCTTATCCGCTTAAACAGAGAATATTAAGCGATTTCGGGCATTTATCAAACGCAAGTGCCGCCGAGGCAGCGCTCGACCTTGCAAATCACGGCACAAAACAGCTTATGCTCGGGCATTTAAGCGTACATAACAATTACCCCGAAACCGCTATTATGGAAACGTATAACAGGCTTACGTCGGCAGGTGTGGAGGTCGGGCGTGAAATCACGCTTCAAGTCGCCGACAGATATAAAGTAACGAGATTTTACAGCTTATGAATATTACCGTACTGTGCGTCGGAAAAATTAAAGAGAAATATTTTACCGATGCGATAAACGAATATAAAAAACGTATGTCACGTTTCGGTAAATTTGAAATAATCGAAATACCGGACGAAAAAATCCCCGACCGTGCCTCGGAAAAAGAAATGTCCGCAATTAAGGACAAGGAGGGCAAAGCCATTCTTGCAAAACTCAAGAGCGGATATGTTGTTGCTATGTGCATAGAGGGGACGGAGGTTTCAAGCGAACAGCTTGCCGATAAAATATCTGCGGTTTCCATGACATCGTCAAACATTACGTTCATAATCGGCGGTTCGCTCGGATTGTCCGACGAGGTAAAAAGCCGCTCGGACATCAGATTGAGTTTCGGGCGCATAACCCTGCCCCATCAGCTGATGCGTGTTGTTTTATGCGAGCAGATATACCGTGCGTTTAAAATTATAAATAATGAAAGCTATCACAAATAAGCGGTGTGCCAATGCACACCGCTTATTTGTGTTTAAACAGTATAACTCCGGCAAGCATTAAAATCAAACCGCAGTATTTGTTCCACCCGAATGCGACCTTTTCGCTGTCCATAAATCCGAATGCGTCAATCAGCGCCGCCGTCAAAAGCTGTGCAATCAATATTGACGATACCGCCAGCGCCGGGGTCAGCTTTTTCATCGCAAGCATAACGGTTATCGTTATCAAAATACCGAATACTCCGCCGAGCAGATACCACTTGTTTACTCCCGTTATTTCACGTATATTTCCTTTTCCCAATACCCACATTGCAATAAGCGACAGCAAAAACGCCGTTCCCTGAACGTATGCGTTTGCCTCATACAATCCCGTTTTCTCGCCCAGACGTGTATTCATCACACCCTGTATGCTCATCGCCGCCCCTGCAATTATGCTGTAGATAAAACCCATAATTGAAATTCCTTTAATGTTTTTTCTTATTTTGCCCTCTTTGGAATAAATAATTCGCCTTTTATGTATAATTTCGATTGATTTTTTCATATAATTATGATATACTGTATTTACAAGTTAATATATGGGGATGTCATGGTTTCGACGGGGATAATGAAACCTGAGCAGCGAGTAGTGTCAAGCTCCACTTAAAACAGCTTAACTTTAAATATAAACGCTAACAAAACAGAATTAGCTTACGCTGCCTAATTGCGGCGTTGTCCGCTCCGAACGTACCGCAGTTCGGACTCGGGCATAATATCAGCGGTGAACGTGAGTAAAGAATTGTTTTCGGCTTTGCCACGCATAAGAAAACTACCGATGCCGTAGCTTTGGTTATGGAGCAGCGGCAAAGGGAATGTTAATCATAACCTGCACTCGGAGAAGCTCGGGCGGACTTATTTTCGGACACGAGTTCAATTCTCGTCATCTCCACCAGTCAGCCACGCTCTTTCAGCGTGGTTTTTGTATTGCGGTAAAATTTTTATTTTGTATTGTATTTGACAACAATATGTTGTATAATATAAGCATAAAAGGAGTTGATATTATGCTGACAATTAAACAAATAATGACTGCGGCTGAAACGGTTGCAAAGGAATTTCCGATAATCGGCATAAGTTTATTTGGCTCTTATGCTGAAAGCCGAAATACTAAGGATAGCGATGTGGATATTCTTGTTGAATTTTCACCACAAACCAGTGTTACGCTTTTAACTGTATGTTCTGTTAAATATCGTATGGAAGAGTTGCTTAACACCCCCGTAGATGTAATCACTCTTCCTGTTCCGAAGGATTCAATACTTGAAATAAACAAGGTGGTACCGCTTTATGCAGCATAGAGATAAAATAATACTTGATAAAATTATTGATGAGACAAGTGTTGCAATAAAAATGCTGTCCGATGTAAAACAAGAGGATTTTATATCCGATGATATATTAAAACGTGCGGCGGCAATGTCGGTTATAAACATAGGTGAATTGGTTAAAAATTTAACTCTCGAGTTTAGAAACGAATACAAAAATGTACCATGGAAAGCTATTTCGGGATTTAGAGATGTAGCCGCACATAAATACGGAACATTGGATATGAATATAGTGTATAATACCGTTAAAATAGACATTCCTATGTTAAAAGAAAACATACAGCAAATATTAAATGAAAATCACTGAGTAAAATTCATCTCTCTCTAACCACGCTTTTTCGGGCGTGGTTTTTGCATTGCGATAAAATTTTTATTTTGTATTGTATTTGACAGCGATATATTGTATAATATATTCAACGGCAGCACCACTGTCTACACCCGAAAGGCGGTATAATATGTATAATAATTTTTCCGAATTCTTACCGAGAACAAAACATACCGAACAGCTTGTTGCCGATATAAAGCGTGCAGCGTCCGAATACAAGTCTGTTCCGATAGAAAGTCTGAGCCATTCAAAATTTGAATATGTACTTACAACAGGAAGAAAAAGAGAGTCGTATGAAGAGGATTATATCGAACACAGACGCAGACTTAGCACATTTTTAATTATGGCATTGTATGAAGATGATCCTGCTTACATAGAAGAACTCCAAAATATACTGTGGGCTGTATGCGATGAGTTTACATGGTGCATTCCTGCACACGCCCGTGCTGTCACGGGGGAAAATTTAACGCAGAAGCTTATGACAATTATTGATTTATTTGCTGCCGAAACGGCTTTTTATCTGTCTGAAGCCATATATCTTACAAAACGGCGCATTTCCAAAATGGTATATGATCGTGTGGAATATGAGATAAAACGGCGTGTAATAAATCCGTTTATAGAGGGAAATGTGAGATGGGCAAAGAATAACTGGTCCGGAGTATGTGCTTCTTCAATCGGTGTCGCTATGATTTATTTAGGTATGGACAAGGAGTTCTCCGCTTCCCAAAACCATCTGTCCGAATGTATAAACGGTTTTTTGGACAGCTACGAAGACGACGGCTGCTGCAAAGAAGGGCCGTTATATTGGGAATACGGCTTCGGATTTTTTTGTTATTATGCAAGGCTTGTTCGTGAATATACCGGCGGTAAAATCAATTATTTTTCAATTCCAAAGGTAAAAAAAATAGCCCAATACGGTGAGAATGTATTTTTGAAAAATAATAACGTCATTCCGTTTTCCGATGCGCCTCACGAGCTGAACTATAATATAGGTCTGCATACTTTTCTGGCAAAAGAATACGGATTGCCGTCACTGTCCGAAAAATATGAATGTAAATTCGGCGATGATATACGATACAGAATTTGTCATATGATCAGAAATTTGTTTTGGTATGATGAAGCCTTTTTGCAAAATATGCCCGAACAAAAGAAATATATATATTATGAAGACGCAATGTGGTATATCAATACAAAAAATGACGCATACTGTTTTGCAGCAAAAGGCGGAAATAATGATGAACCCCATAATCACAATGACCTGGGCGGATTTATTGTTTATGATAACGGCAAATATATAATAGACGATTTAGGCTGGCCGATGTACGACGCCGGATATTTTGAAGCGGACAGATATAATTTCATATGTGCATCTTCAAAAGGACACAGCGTTCCGCAAATAGATAATACCGAGCAAACAACCGGTTCAGCGGGATTTGCAAAATTAATTTCCGCAAGCGAAGATAAATTTGAAATAGATTTGTCAAAAGCCTACAGCACAGCCGAAAATGTATACCGAAAATTTTATTTTTATCCCGAGAGAATAATACTGGAAGATGAGTTCTTTGGTGAAAATAATGAAATTACAGAAAGATTTATCACAAGAATTAAGCCGATTATCGAAAAAGATAATTGTGTAAAAATTGATAATTGGGCAATAACTTGCTGTGACAGTGCCGAAGTATCCGTAATCAAAACTGAATTCAAGCCGAGAAATAATATAGTCAAATCTTCAATGAATGATACAGAACACGCATTTTTAATAGATTTTAATTTAAGAAAAGATAAAAACACCGTTAAATTTATTATATCGAAATAAAGCGGCAGTCTTACGATAATATGCACTCCAAAAGTGTCTGACTTTTGGAGTGCATATCACAATTGCTCCTGTAGTTTTTTATATATGCAATAAAAATGCGGCTATGTTAAAGTAAATTATAAGCGATAATGCGTCAACAATGGTTGTAATGAACGGACTTGCCATTACGGCAGGGTCAAAGCCTATTT
Organism: uncultured Clostridia bacterium; assembly: GCA_934481375.1. Taxonomy (GTDB): domain Bacteria; phylum Bacillota; class Clostridia; order UBA1381; family UBA1381; genus UBA4716. The sequence continues at coordinate 11,920 of CAKSPN010000003.1, read as the reverse complement.
TTTTCGCAAGCATAGGCAGAGTACAGCCCATAAATTTCGATACCATTATCGTAAGTGCGAGCGTTATTCCCACAACCACCGCAACCATAACCGAAACTCTGTCAATCAGCAAAAGCTTGACAAAGCTTGCGGCGGCAAGCGTTATTCCGCACAATATTGAAACACGGAACTCTTTCCATATTATCTTAAAAATATCTTTAAATTCAATATCCCCCAGCGACAGGCTTCGTATAATCGTGTTTGAGCTTTGACTGCCTGCGTTACCGCCGGAGTCCATAAGCATAGGGATAAACAACGTAAGCACAACAAATTTACCGAGAGCATTTTCGTATATGCTTAATATTTTTGAAGTAAATGTTGCGGACACCATTAACAGCAACAGCCATGGAATACGCTTTTTCCACGTTTCAAACACTCCCGTTTTCATATACGGCTTGTCCGTCGGCGTGATAGCCGCCATCATTTCTATATCCTCGGTGTTCTCGTCCTGAATGACGTCGATAGCGTCATCGACGGTGATAATTCCGACGAGTCTTTTCTCATTATCGACAACCGGCAGTGCGAGGAAATCGTATTTGCCGAATTTATTTGCGGCGTCCTCTTTATCCTCAAGCGTGTTTACATATATGATGTTGCGCTCCATTATATCCTCTATTCGGCACGAATAATCCGAAAGAAGAAGGTCCTTAACCGAAACAAGTCCCAAAAGCACTCTGTTTGCGTCCGTCACGTAACAGGTGTAAATAGTTTCCTTGTCAACACCTATACGGCGTATGCGTGTGAAAGCGTCAAGCACGGTCATATCCTTTTTCAAATCGATGTACTCGATTGTCATAATACTTCCTGCGCTGTCTTTGGGGTATTTCAAAATCTGATTTATACTTGCACGTGTTTCGGGATCCGAATGTCTTATAATACGTTTTACAACGTTTGCGGGCATTTCCTCGATAATATCGACCGTATCGTCAAGATACAGCTCATCCAGGACTTCCTTAAGCTCTGTATCGCTGAAACCGATTATCAAAAGCTCCTGAGTATCGGAGCTGAGTTCGACAAAAACCTCCGCCGCAAGCTCTTTGGGCAGAAGTCTGAACAACAGCGGAAGAGCCGTTTCCGGCAAATCCTCAAACAGCAGCGCTATGTCCACAGGCTCTTTCTGTATGAGAATTTCACGTATATCGTGGTACTTTTTCTCTTCCAGCAATGTTTCAAGTGATGATACTAAATTTTCCATATTTTTTGCCTCCCAGAAAAGTTATAGAGGCGGAAATAAAGACTATCAGCAGATATACGGACAGTAAAAGAACACATCTGCTGATAGGCTTCGCCCGCCGGGTTCCATCGTACTATGGTCTCCTGCTGCCATATATCTCACATCCTTTTCAATAGTATTAGCAAAACGCTTCTATTATTATATAACAAAACTCAAAAAAATGCAAACAAAAATTAAAAAAAGATATAAAAAAATATACCCCAAAAGTAATAACTTTTGGGGTACATTTTACAGATATTTTTTATCTCCAAGCTATATTATAAGCTATTTCAGCCACTTCCTGCCTTGTGAGATAATCGTTTTGCGCAATCTTTCCGTTTTTATCGCTCATATATCCCAAGCCGAGGGTTGTTCTGAAATAGTCAGCGTCATCGGAGCTTACGCCCGAATAATCGCTGTAACGGCTCAGACTGAACGAACTGTCAGGCTTCTTGGTGCGGTTGCTCGGATAGCTTCCGTTTCCGTAAGCTTTTGCAATCCACACAAGCGCCTCACGGCGTGTAACCTTTTCGTTTGGCAATACGCAGTTTTTCTTACCGCCCGACCGGCCGGGGGTTATAAGACCTATATATGCTGCGTCCGCCATACCTTCAAAGCCTTCCTCATTGTATGCAATATCGCCGTAACTGTAATCCGAAGTACTTCCCGTCCATACACGGTCGCTGACCTTCATTGCCTTTAATATCGCATTCAGCGCTTCTTTTCTCGTTGCAAGCGCTGTCGGCTCAAACTTGGTTCCCGAATAAGCGCCTATATAGCCTGCCCATGCGCAGCGCTCTATCTCTTTCTTGCTCGGATTTGATGCGTCAACATCGCTGTAAACGTTATGTGCTGAAGAATTGCCGAGAGAAACGTGTGCGTTCTGCGACGGATTTACGCTGTTTGTACGGGTAATGCGGTAATACAGCGAATCGCCGTCAAGCTCGAACGAATATCCGCCCGAAACCCTTGTAAGTCTGACATTTGTTCTGCCGACTTCGCCTTTTGTCGATACCTTTTTAACGGTTATCAGCTTATCGGTCTTTATTGTTACCGTACCTGTTATCGGCTCGCAGAGAACAGGACCTGTTCCGCCCGTTTCAATCTTCATTTCGGGTTTTTCCTCGTCCTCGGACATTACCTGACCTGTGTTTCTTGTATCGCCCACTAACGTGAGGAGCATTTCCTTGCTCGAATAGAGCGGATTGTCGTCCACGCTGTTAAGGTATGCGGTTGCATAGTAGTTGTCAAGGTCAAACTTGACATCATCGAGTTCAACCGTCTGATTCTGTGTGAAACCGCTTATCGCCTGTGCTTTCGGTGTGTTTACTTTGAACATTTTGTTATTGTAGTCCATCGAAAGCTCCCCGGTAATTGACACGAAGTTCTTGTCGCCGTTGTAGGCGTCATATGCAAGCTGTAAAATAGTGTTGTCATTATCCGCCTCGTTATATTTGTCCTCAAACGCCATACCGGACTTTCCGATAAGCGGAAGATACATATTATACATACCTTTGTTGCCGAGATACTGACTGCTTACCGTAAACGCTTCATTTCCCTGCAGACGTGTGCCGTAAAAATTCGATTCCGTTTCCGAGACGTCGTTTCTCAAAAACATTCTCGCAACCGTCGGGAATACAAGCGCATATTCGGGAGTTTCGGCTGTACCGAAAGTTCTCTTTATATACGTATCCTTGGTTGCGGAGCAAAGCGAAGATGTCTCGCCCCATGCAAAAGCGACCGGGTTTACGCCGTTTAAAGCCGAGTATGCGCTCATCATAAGGATAGTTTCCGCACGGTATTTGTTCGGGGCAACGTCATTCCACTCCGAAATCGTCATCGGGTGACCCTTTACACGCCTTATACCGATGTTGTTTATCATAGAATATGCACGAAGGTCGTTTCCGTCGCGTTCAAGCGCCGATTTGACGGCATCTGTTCTTGTAACGCCGTCCCCGTAATTGTTTGAACTGGGCATTGCATGGTAATAATGCACATCGGTAAAATCGGTGTTGCGGTTTGCATAATAGGAGTTACGGTCAAAGCCGTTGCTTGACCACGAGGTTGAACCTGTAATCATACATTTAACGCCCATATTACGCATTTCCGATATGCAGCTGTTGTAATACTCCTCCATAAGCATACTGCGGAATTTGAACTCGTCCACACATCTGGCATTCCGCCTTGTCCATAATCCGTTTACGCCGTCATAGGTTGTATCGCCGTAGTTTATTTCCTCGAAAATCTTTACGGTCTTATCCTCAAGATTTTCGCCGTCGTCAAGTGCGGGGCGGGGATTTGCTAAGTCTTTATCATCTTCCCATGCCGCAATAAGGTTTTCGGTATTTCCGTACTTTTCAATAAGCCAGTTATTATATCGTTTTTGAATATTTGCTCTGTACTTATCCGATTCCATATTACCCAAACAGCCTATTGAGTCCTCGTTTTTGAGGTCAATCAGCGCAATTGCGGGGTCGTCCAAAAGTTTCATGCCCGTATACTTGTTGTAACAGCTAAGGAGCGCCCTTGTGTACTTCATTGTCTCCTCTTTTAAATCCTCCTCGGTATAGCTGTAATATTTAAGAGCGCCGGGAAGATTTTCAATATCGTACGTGTCGCTCAAATCTGATGTTATCGGCATTGAGATCATCATATCTATAAAGATATAAACGCCGCGTTTTTTAAGCTCGCTTATCAGATAGCATACACGGTCGAGAATGTCCTCTTTCATCACCCTGCCGCCCGTGTCTTTCGGGCCCCATAATGCGCCCGAATCGATAAGATGAAGTCTTACAAGGTTAAATCCGCTCTGCGCAATCCGCTTTGCGGTTTCCTCCGCCACCTCGTGCGTCGGATAGCAGTTGTTTGCCGTTACGTCAACGCCCCAGAACCGAGCCTCCGTATTATCCTCAAAATAGAAGTTGTCACCTTCGTAATGATTGAGATAGCCGTGTTTTCCGGCAGGCGCGTCGAGCAGATTTGACGCATCGAGGATTGTTCCCTCTATGTCCGACGATGTCGGAGGGTCGTAAGCAATCCAGTTTGACATATCGGGGTTTATTTCCTCCGTTGCCGCCATAACGGTATTGGGAAGCATCGGCAGCAGCATTGACGCCGCCAACATATATGATAATATTTTCTTTTTCATTTGCCGTTACCTCCTAAAACTTTAATTCCGGAGTGTACGGTACAAGCGCCGTATCCCATACGAATATACGCACTCCCGACACACCGTCCGTTTTTACGTTTGTAAACTGAATTACGTTTTCGCCTTTAACAATCGACTTATCGGCACAGCTTGCGTATTTTATAATACCGTTTTCATCATAAAGAGCAAGATATACTTTTGAATTCACTGCCACGTCCGAAAGGAACTGCACGTTTATCGTATCGGAAGACGCGATATTTTCCTTTGTGATTACCGCGCCGCTGCCGTTTGTCGGAGCTTGCGTAAACTGCATCGGATACAGGCGCTTTGGCGACGGAGAATAACCAAATATTCCCGTTGACGAGCCGTTGTCTTTTGCATAGTATTTCAAATCCGAAACATTGCAGAAGAACGGTTCTGTATACTTGGTTCCGCTGCCTATGGGATTTGAGCCGTCCGTTGTGTAGTAAATTTCGCACGTATCGGAATTTGACTCAAAACTGCATTTTGTAAATCCGTCCGCTATTGTCCAAACAGGATTTACATGCAGCAGCGTCATTTTACCGCTCGTTTTGTCGGCTGTCCAGATGTAATCCGAATCATTATACGCCTTAAACGTTCCCAAAAGACCGTCTGCCGTAAATTCCGCCGAGTCTGTCGGCGTACCTATGCCCGAATCGGCTGATGTGGTATGATTGAAGTATGACTCGAATTCAATACCGTTGTACTGCTTTGCCGCAACACCGCCGGCTTCCGCGCTTGATGATGAAAGCGCTGCGTCTGCATATGTGGTATTTATATCGCCGTCAACAAGACCTGCCGCTCCGCCCGTGTATGAGGACGGCGACTCAGCATTGTTTGAAACCGTGCCGTTGTAACAGCAGTTTGTCATCTCGCCCTGTACCATACCTGCCACACCGCCTACATTTGCGTAAGCCATATCGGCAAGTCCGCCCGCATTTATCGTCACGGACGACTCCGATGCAAGCGCCGAGCCGTTTATTCTGCCCAAAATACCGCCCAAAGTCATATTCTTAAATTCCGAACCGCTTGCCGTAAGCGTTCCGAAACTGCGGCAGCCTTTGACAGCGCCGTTCACATCTCCGGCAATGGCGCCGGCATAAGCGAACGGTGCGGAAATTGTGATATTTCCGTCAAATGTACAGTTTTCAATATTTACGTCCGTTCCCTGCGCTATAATCATACCGGCATATGCTATGCCCGTTGATTTGTTGTCATGAACCGTTATCGGGTTATCGGATTTCACGGTGATATTTTTAATATCACAGCCGTTTCCGTAGCCGACAAGTCCGCAATTGCCGAACAAGCCGTTTATTGAAGAAACCTTAACTGTGCAGTAATTGCCGTCGATTTTACCCGTGAACGGATCGGCAATACTGCCCATCGGACTCCACTCGTAGGGATATTCAATATCGTTTGCGACTATGTACGACGCGTCCTTGTAAAAACGCATACTGTACAAATCCGCAGCCGTTTTTACGATATACGGCGACTGCTCCGTTCCTTCGCCGCCCGAGAACGCATATTGTCCCGTGATAAAGCTCGGATTACCTCTGTTTACGGTACCTTTAATGGTCCAGCATACATCGAACGGCCAGTTTACAAACGTTGCTTTGTTACGCATCTGCGCAACCGTCTTTTTCGCTTCGGAAATATCATCATCAAGCGAATCTATTCTGAAATAGCAACTGTTTACCATACCGTTGTTCTCGGGACAAATACCCTTTCCGTTTCCGATAAGTGATGCGTCCACGGTACAGTTTGCGTGGCAGTTTTCCAGCAAACCGCTGTTTATGCCTGAAAGTCCGCCGACATTATATGCTTTCATACTGTTTGTTGACGTAGTATAATGATAGCAGTTTTCTATTATTCCGTTGTTATTGCCGGAAAGTCCGCCTGCATATACTTTGCTGTCCGTTGCGGCGTCCTCGGCTTTTTTGTTGATGTTAAGTCCGTACCCTATCAGAATAGCGCTGTCGCCGTCAAGGATAATATCGGTCATTGAATACGATACCGAAACAGTACCGTTATTCTCGCCTACTATTCCGCCGTAATACTTGTTATTATCATTTGCGAAATATTCTCTCGGATAAAGCTTGCCTTTTGCACGGCACTGCGTTATCGTGCCTTTGTCGTTATATCCGCATATTCCGCCGGCGTAATCGGGCGAATAGTCGTTTGTCCATCGGTGCACCTTTGTAAGCCTGCCGTCCGTAATTTTTGCATTTGCGCCGAATTCGCAGTCGGAAATTGTACCGTAGTTATATCCGCACACACCGCCTGTATATGCGACTACACTCGAATTAATGTCCGTACCTGCCGTAACGAGTCCGTTAAAAGTATTCCCCGAAAGCTCGCCTTTGTTGTAGCCGCTTATACCGCCGCTCATCAGAAAGTTTCTTCTTTTATCGTCCGTATTGGAATGTTGCTGAGAAGTTATATAACACTCCGAGGTCGAGCCCGAAACCGTTCCGGTATTACTGCCGCATATGCCGCCTGCGTACGCGTATGACATTTCACCTACGGCAAAATTTATATTAGCATGCACTGTTCCGCTTGAGGACACGCTTGAAACAGTTCCTCTGTTATCGCCCACACCGCCGCCGGCGATTGCCGAGGCAAATCTTGACGATGCATATATGCCTGCAGCCTCCTCGATATACGGCTGATCCGCATAGGTTTTACCTTGTGCGTTTGAAGATGAATCGGCAACAAACCCTTCGTTTATTGCGCATATACCTCCGGCATATGCGTCGCCGTAAAGCTTTGTATAATCAACCCATTGATTCACATATACACGTGCGGAATTTTCGCAGTTTGAGATTGTACCCTTGTTCATACCGCAAATACCGCCCGACGCCATATATGAATATTGGTTATAGCCGTAAACCAGACCCTTTGCCGTACAGTTTGAGATGTTACCCGTATTATACGCCGCAACCGCACCGCCGAACATATGCTTCGATTTCTTTTCCACACCTGTTTCTATGCTTAAGCTCTGCCTTACTCCGTTTTCTGTCGTTTCCACGTTGAGGTTTTTAATTGTTCCGCTGTTGTAGCCGAAAAGTCCGGCATACATATCTTCGGTTTCGGCGTTAAGACCCGTAACGGTTTTTCCGCCGCCGTCAAATGTTCCCTTAAATGGATGTTCTTCCGTACCTATAGAATTCCAGCTGATACTTGAAAGGTCAACCTGTGCCGCAAGCGTAACAGTTTGACCCTCGTAAGTGTTTCCGTTATTAACGCTGTCTCTGAAATTCTGCAGCTCTGCGGCAGTGGATATGGTATTCCCTGCCGCAAAGCTTATGGTCGGGAGAAGAGAAATTGACATAACTGCCGATAACAGCAATGCAATTTTCTTCATAAGCTTCCTCCTATTCCCACAGAATTCTGTAAACCATTACAGCCGCCTCGGCTCTGTTTGCAGAGTCTTTAAGGTTAAGGCTGTTAATTTCATCGCAGTAGCCTCTCTTTGTGAGTACCTCTACCGCTTCCTTTGCATAATCCGAAACGTTTGAAAGATTCGGGGTTGTTTTTCCTCTTTCGTCACTGTGAAGCATATTTGTTGTCTTAATGCCTCTGTAAACCATTGTGAGGAAATCTTCTTTTGTAATTGCGTCGTCAGGTCTGAAGGCTTCGTTTCCGTAGCCGTTAATCATCCCTGCCGCAGCGGCTTTTGCAACCTCGTCATAATAGAGATGACCTTTTTTAACATCTGTAAAGCCGGGGTCTTCATCTGACGAAACGAACTTGAATATTGTTGACAAAAGCTTAACTGCCTCGCCTCTTGTAAGCGGCTGTTCCGGGAAGAATTCCTTGTCGGACATCGGCTTGATGTAATCTTCAAGAGCAGTTCTCTCTATTTCCTTCTTGTACGGCTCGTATTTGCCGAGGTCTGTGAACATATCGTCAAATATGCCTTCGGGGAGGAAAGTAATCTTGTTCGGAGCGTATTCCGAATTTGATTTTGAAGTTCTTTCTATTTCATAATAGAAAGTTCTGTCCTCTTTGTTTACATCAAAGTATGCAAGACCGTTTTCGTCATGCTTTGCGGTTCTTGAACCCTCGCGCTTACCGTTTTCGTCAAGCATATATATTACGTAGTTATCCTTTGATTTTAACGTAACTCTGCCGTACATCGGCTGAACCTGTACGGGTCCTTTACCGCCGTTTTCAACAACACGTCCGTCGGCAGACATCTCCTGACCCGTATTTCTTGCGTCAGCCGCATAAACGAATATCAGATGCTCCGAGTCGGTTATAGCGTCGTCCGTAAGCGACTGCAGATAAACCGAACCGTGGTTGTTCTGCGAGTCCATATCGAAAATAACGTCGTCAAGCTCGGTTGTTTCCTTTCCGATATAGCCTGCGATTGCCTGAGTTCTGTCTGTGTTTACATAGAATATCTTCTTATTGTAATCAAGCTTTATCTGGTCTAAGTAAGACATATACTCGCCTGTCTTTTCGCCGTACCTGACAAGCTTTATAACGTCATTATCGGTATAATTTTCATCAAAAGCAATATCGTCAAATACCACGCTGGACTGACCCGCCACGCTGTATCGCATATCAAACGTATCTGTCAGACCTTTTTTCTGCTCATAGAAACGTCTTACGTAATAGCCTTTTTCAGCCTCTTTTACGTCGCCTCTGTATACCATTCTCGCAAGAATAGGCATTACGGCTATCGCTTCGGGACGGCGGTTAATCTGATGTCCGCCGAGGTTCCAGATTTGTGTAGAGTCTGTGTTGTATGCAAGGTCCGGCGTTACGTTCTGCCAAGCAAACCAGAACGGATTCCATCTGTTCTGACAAGTCAGCGCAATCATTTCAAGATTGTTTTCACATCTCCATGGGTTAGGCTGGCTGGCGTCCCACTCGGTGATAAGATACGGCTCGCCGTATACTTTTCTTGCCGCAAGGTAACCCATCATGCCGAGGAACTTATCGTCCTTTGTCATACTTGAAACGGGCGGTGTTGAACCGGTTGTTGTACCTTTAACCATTCTTTCGCCGTTTCCGATCGGCAGATACCAGTAACACTGATACGATACGAACTGTCCGGCCTTTGCAGCGCTGTATAGCGGAGCGGAATGTTCGTCGCCGGTCAGACACGTTGTTGAGCCGTGTACCAAAAGCTTCGGCGCATACTCGTGTATACTGTCCTGCATACTCTTTATCGACTTTTGCTCAACGTCTATAAAGAACTCTATGTTGTCATCATCTCGCTTGGAGTTGAACATTTTTCGTTCACCCTTATTGTTTCCGACTTTGACCGTACCGTCTCCGTCATACGGGTCTTCATCAGCCTCCAAGCCTTTTCCGTCGCTTGAAGGATCATACCATGCATATTCAAGCGCCTCACGGCTCGGATATTTTTCTCTGAGCCATTCGTTGTAGTAATTCTGCAGTTCTTTTCTGTAATAATCATTCGCCTTATCGGGGCCTGTGTTATTTTTGAATATCGAGCACTCGTTACAATACGAAACCCATATTGCGGACGGATCCTCGGCAATGGAAAGACCGGTATACGGATTTTTCCACGTGAGCCACTGTTTTGCAAGACTTTCGCGCCTTTTCATCGTATCGGGGTCAAACCAATGCAAAGAATGCCAGCCGCTAATCTGATCAAAATACTTAACGTCGTTATCACGATATAACGGAGCGGGAGTTAAGTCTAATCCGTAATAAATACCGTTTTTCTTAAGCTCGCTTATAAAGTATGCAAATCTGTCCATACTGTCGGGAGATATATAGCTTGCCTGTCTGTCACGTGAATTAACACGCTCATATCCCACGTTTGAATTGATGCCCGTCGACGTAGCATGAAAACGGACTGTGTTAAAGCCCTGCAAAGCAAGCATTTTTGCGTTTGCCTCTGCCTCTTTATGAGTCGGATACACGGCAAGACCGCCGACAACCGTTCCCCACATACGGAACTCCGTTCCGTCCTCAAATATGAACTTATCGCCGTCTATAGTCACATGACCGTGCGTACCCGAAGGCTTTTCGAGCATATTTGACGCGTCTATGGCTGTTCCGAATCTTGTTTCGGCGTCCTGATTATCTATATACGGGAACCATTCCGAAACATCGGGATTTCCTATATCCTCGGGTTTCTTTGCCGGAAGATACGGGTCTGTATCGGTAAGCGTGATAGCCGCAATACCGAGATACGGTGTTGTTTCACCGTTTGTGTGTACCTTAATTTCTTTAATTTCCTTTTCTTCGCCGAGCGAATACGGGAACATATCAAGTCCGACAATTGCCGAGGAGTTATTTCCCGTCCAAACCGTTACGGCATGGTCTGAAACGCCCTCGCCCCACCAGTTGAATACGTTATCGCCGTCCGAAACCTTGATAACGTCTTCACTGCCGTCGGCAAAAACAATCGTATATGTACCGATGTCATTAAACTTATCGGTTCCGTACGGTGCCGTGTGCAGGAAGTATATACCCTTTGCTTTTGCGTTTACGGGAATTGTAACGTCGGTCTGCAGGTATGTATCGCCCATACCTTTCAGCATTATACACGATGTACCGTTATTCTCCTTAGGATTTATTATGTCAAAGTTTATGCCGTACATTGTCTGTATACCGTAAGTATTCATACACGACATATCGTTACTCGGGCCCTGATCCGACCAGCCGCCTTTTCCGTCGCCGGCAACATCGTCCGCCCAGGCTCTGTTTGTAACGCTTCTTAAATCAACATATGAGAAATTCTGTTTATACAGTCTCTGATGATTTAAAAACTCGTCCAAATCAATCTGAATAACGTCCGCAAGAACGGCTTCCGATGCGACAAGCGTCATCATAACCGCAAGCGACGCCGCACACAATCTCTTTAAAAAACCATTTTTCATCTTATAGCATTGACTCCTTTCCTATGCTGTTCCGGAGTACGGCGCAAAGCTTAAGCCTTGTGCCGTACATACCTGAAATCAGTCTAACTCGTAGCTGTCGGGGCCGTCCTCAAATATGAACCATGATATTTCTCTGTTGCTGTCAAGATAGAACCAGATATTGTCGCCTTTTCTAAGGTTCATTGTCTTTGCGCCTCTGTATTCTCTCTGATAGCTTACATTATCATTTGTTCCGTATCTCATTGTAACGCTCTTAAAGGTGTTTCTGTCATGACGGTATGCGATACACGGATCGCCGTCCGTAATACCTCTGTCCTTAAACTTATACGTATCGGTAAGCTGACCGTCCACTATGAACTGAACAACGTAATCGTTTCTGTAGGAGAGATCGTCCGCTTTGTACAGACCCTCGCCCGCAGCAGATGACCATGTATCCGTCTGCCATGTGCTTGAATCTCCCGAGAAGTCTTTCTTATCGTAAATTATGATAGACTCCTTACAGCCTCTTGTTGCTCTGTACTTGATATAGAAGTTTACGTCTATACCCTGTTCCTTTATAAAATCGTTGCTTACCGTAAATGAGTTATTGTTTGCAAGTACGATGCTCGAAGTATCGTCATCTATGTACTTAAT
>CAKSPN010000002.1 GCA_934481375.1 uncultured Clostridia bacterium | reverse complement strand
CTGCCATACAAGAAACAATGTATTGCTGTAATGGTCTGCAAGCAGTTCATTCGGAATGTCTTTTTGCATTGCTTCCGGACAGGTTTTAAATATAAAGCGCATTTTGTTATTCAGAAAATTTCTGAAGCTTGAAAACATATATCCAACCTCGCTGTTATGCAAAAGAACCTTGTGTATAACAGCTTCATGTTGCTTTGTAAAATCATAAATTCGGTCAAAATAAAGGTACAGCATTTCATTTTCTTCGGCATGATGATAATCACTAAATCCCACCTGCTCAGCAAGTGTCTGCCAACAGTAACCAAGCAGATCATATTTATCATCAAAGTAATTATAAAATGTCGCACGGGGATATTGTGCCGCTTCGCATAACTGACCAACAGTGATTTTCTCAAAGGATCTCTCAGACAAAAACATAAACATTTCCCTACGGAATGCCCCCAGCGTTCGCTTTGCTCCTTTTGTTAATGGCTTTGTAATATCGTATTTCATAATTGATTCCTTTTGCAAAATTCAATATTTGTCCAACTTTAAACAGGCAGGTTCATTTGTCACTTGTTTTGTTCCCTGTTGCAGTATAGTATGGAATCATAAATTTTGCAAGTGTCTATATTTATTCACTTGCGTAAAAAAGAGTGCTTTTATGAGTATTGCAGTTATAACCGGAGCATCTTCCGGACTCGTTGTCTGCTATATTGACGCCGTCACAAAATTATTCCCCGAAATAGATGAATTATGGCTGATCGCCCGTCGTGAAGAACGATTAAAAGAAGTTGCTGTGAAATATCCCGATAAACATTGTGTAATTATTCCTATGGATATGACTGATATGAGCAGTTTCAAAATACTGGAAGAAAAATTAAAAAACAATAATCCTCAGATTAAAGTTATAATAAATGATGCAGGGATGTCAATCGGTTCTCCTTTTGAGGATATGGAACTTGAAAGTATGCTAAAAATCATTGACCTGAACTGCAAAGGAGCAACGGCGATAACAAAGGTATGTCTGCCATATATCATAGACGGCGGTACAATTTTGGAAGTATCCTCAACCTCTGCATTTGTCCCGAACACAAACTTAATCGTTTATTGTGCATCAAAATCCTATGTATCCGCACTTTCTCTTGGACTGCGTGAGGAACTTAAAGACAGACACATAAATGTATGTGCTGTGTGTCCTGGTTTTATGCTTACCGAAATGACAAGACCCGAACTTACAAAGGGTCAAAGCCGCTTGCCTGTAATCGACCCAAAGACTGCTGCTTTGAAATCATTAAAAGCGGCAAAGAAAGGCAGAGCCGTTTACACTACCGGAGCATTTTATAAATGCTACCGATTGCTTGCAAAGCTTATTCCGCATACACTTCTTGTTAAATTTGCAGGTCTTGGATAAGGAGATAGATTATGATTTTATATTTTTCAGCAACCGGAAACAGCGAATATGTTGCCAAAAGGATTGCAGCCGAAACAGGCGACACTGCCGTTTCTATTACAGATTGCTGTAAAAAACAAATTTTCTCATTTGATGAGAAATGCAAAACACTTGGTATCGTAAGCCCCACATACTCTTGGGGATTGCCTGTTATCGTAACTGAATTTTTACAAAGATTAGATTTAAGCCGCAAGCCTGACTATATGTTTTTTATCGCAACCTATGGAACAACTCCGGGACAAATCGGAAAATTTGCAGATAATATTCTTGCCCCTAAAGGCTTGCCGTTGTCCGCAAAATTCGGTGTGAAAATGCCGGATACTTGGACTCCGATTTTTGATTTGAGCAATAAAGAAAAAGTTCGGCGTATAAATGATAATGCAGAGCTTGAAATCAACAATATTATAAAACGAATAAAAAATTTTACCGTAGGAGATTTTATGAAAAATAAGCTACCTTATCCGCTTGCAAAGATAGGCTATAATATCGAATATAATTCGATGCGTAAAACAAAGTATTTTTCAGTTGAAGATACCTGCGTTGGGTGTGGATTATGTGCCAAAAATTGCCCTGTTTCCGCCATTAAGCTCAAAGACCGCAAACCTGAATGGATTAAAGAACAATGTGTAATGTGCTTGGCTTGCTTACATCACTGCCCTAAATTTGCAATCCAATACGGTAAAAAAGCTAAAAAGCATGGGCAGTATACACATACGTAAAATCGCTTGCAGATGACGAAGTCAAGGAGCCGAAAAGACTAAAATGGAGCGGTGTTTTGCACCGCTCCCTTATTTATATAGAGTAACACGCTCAAGTATTTATAACAACCGTGTTGGTTTTGCTGTTCCACTCCACATTGGCACCGAGAGCCGTCGCAATAAATCTCACCGGGACAAGAGTGCGTCCTTCAATGATTACGGGCGGTACATTTAATATTCTCAACGCTCCGTTGACATAAGCATTTGTATTATTAATTGCAGCGACTACTTTTTGATCGCCTTTCGCAGCGGTTACGGTTTGGGTTTCTCCGTCCCACAGCACATCGGCGCCTATGGCTTCGAATATTTTACGAAGCGGAACCATTGTGCAATTATTTATCAGCTGAGGCGGAACATCAAATGTAACTTTTTTGCCGTTTACCGTGACTTTGATTTCGCCGCTGTCAGCTTCCTCTTGTTTTTTGTTATTACTTTCTATAGCTTCCCATATTTTATAGATTTCAGTTGACTCTTCTTGATTTGCAGAAGCAGTGTCGGTCGGAGCGGGACAACCCATTCCGATACCGTAATTTCCGTAGGATACAATCGTACAAGCACCAAAAGCCATAACCAACGCCAATAACCCTGTAAATATTTTTTTCTTCATTATATCCCCTCCGTATACATTTTTTCTATTCAAAATTATACCATAATAATTCCTAAAATGCAACATATTTTTTCTTACTGTCAATCAAGAGGGAGTTTTAACCATTCAAAAATCCGTTCCGCTTTTTTTACCGCCGCTGAGATTGCAAACAGAATTTCACTCAATGTCCTTTGCGGATTTCTCTGCATTTGCTCAAGCGGTTTATTCATAAATTGCTTTTCCTTTTCCCTTGATTTTTCTTCAATTTCCGAAAGCGGATACGGACATTCGAGCCATTCAAACATTATTTCCGCCTCGTCTTTAAAAATAAAATCGGTAAGCTCACTGCAATACTGTCTGCAATATACGTTTAAAATATTATTTTTAAGCGTCCTCTCAAACCGTGGATTGACCTCTGCTGCTTGCTTAAGGCTTTTGAGCGTGCTTAAAAGTGAAAAATCGGCGGTTTTCCAAAGCAAATCCGATAAATGTGAAATAAGTTTCTCATATAATGTTCTGATTTCACGCATATTTATTTTTCCGCAGGAAATCAGCGCCGACGAAACTATCATATAATTTAAAAATCTTCCGCATATTGTTCTCGCAATATCTATTGAGTCACGTATAATAAATTCGTCGCTTGTGTGTTCGGTTATATCCGCCAACCCCCGCAAAAGCTCTGAAAGCACGGGGATTTCCTTTTTTGCGGCGCCGATTTTTTCCTTAAAGCAAGCGCTTACACGGCTCATATCCTCACCGTTATTACAGCGTACCAGAAAATCTATCGGCTTTGTCCATGCGTCGGAGTGCGAAAACCATACGGCGTCTGTTTTAAATTCGCCGGTTTTCGTTTCGATTTTCGTATATCCGCCCCAGTCCGAAAGCTTTAAAAACGGGAAGAATTTCTGCCAGCACTCATTCATTCTGTCCCCGTATGCTCCGTATCTGTTTTCGCAGAATTGCTCAAGTATTTCCTCAGGCGTGCGCTTTAAAGGCGACCATGCGTTTTCGGAAAGGTATTCCAAAACAATGGTATCGCTGTGCGCCAATTCGGGCCAAAGCACCATTCCTTTGCAGAACGGATCGTCCTTTGCGATTTTGAGCCGTTCCTCTATTCTGTCATACGGACCTCTTAATTCGCTTTCCGGCTCATACGCATGAAACAGTCCGAAAATCCACGGAAACGAGTTTACAATTCCCCAGTTTGTGAAATTTTGCATAACGTCGTTTCCCTCGGAGGTATAATCCAAAATTATTGTGCGCTCCGGGTCTAACTCCTTTATCAGATTTTGCACCTCGTGTGGCTGCCACCACCCTACAAAATCCCAGCTTGCAAGCATCAGCACAGAGTTGGGATATTCCTCACGCAGATACTGCATAATCCGCCTGTAGCACAATTTTTTCAAATTGAAATTTTTTTGGTTGTCGCTGTATATTCTGCGCTCACCGAGTCCGATTGTGTGGAAAAGATAATTGTTTTTATCAAATTCCTCTGCCATGGTCTTTGTCAGCCGCATATAGTATTCCATATTTTCGGGCTTGCGGAAATCAAATACCTTTCCGGTGTCAAATTCGTTATATTGATTGTCCGCCTGACCAAGGAACGACGGTTTTTGTTTCTCCAAAAACTCAAGCGGTGTTCGGGAATACCAGTGTGTCATCGTTCCGCAGTCGGTCGAGGTAATTAAGTCGTTTTCACGTGCATACGACATAATTTCCTCTCTTAATTTTCCCCGATATTTCAGCGTCCAGAAGTCCGAGCGTTCGTCATATCCCGTTTCGCCCTCTATATTGCAAAAATCTTCGGGATACGGAACAATATCCCCGAACGCTCTCTGCCATGTATCGTCCATTCCTATACGCAGCATAAAATAATTCAGGCGTTTTTTCATTATCCAGTCAATTTCTTTTTTCCAGTCATCAAGCGACCAATGCTCAGCCTGAAACCGCTTTAAACCTCTGTGCGCAAAGTATCGCAGTCCGCGGTATTCAAATCTCGGACTTTCGTGCAAGTCGATATTTTCCATAGGAATACACGTCTTTTGCGGGATAATGTCACCGTCCCAAAAATAATGACAGCCGACAAATCTCTCAAAATAATCATAAACCGCATAAATGGTTGACCTGCCCCGTCCGCCGGCAAGGAGCAAAACATTTTGTCCGTCCTTTTTGTATGTGCGGATACAATAATCGTCCGTTCCGTACCGAATGTTCAAATCCGAAATGTTCCCCTCAAATATATCGCTTGCCGCAATATCGTTAACGGCGTCCGAGCCGATTAAAACAATGCCGTTTTCTCCGTCCTCGCCGACGCTCTTTCCCGTAACTTTTTTGTACATATCCGAAAATATATCCGCCGCAAGTTCATACGCCCTTTCGCCGTGCGGCGGCTTAACCACTGTTAAAGACATTTTTATTTCCTCCGTTTTTCTTTTATAGGCTTATAATACAGAAAAAGTTTTAAAAAAACAATACAAAAATCCTCTTGGAATATATAAATTTCCGAACAAAGCACTTGACAGCAAATCAAAAATAATATATGATTTGGGTAAATACCGAAAGGGGGCAAAGCTATGTTTTTCAACTGCCAAGATACAGAGGCGGAAATAATATCGGTACTGCATATCAACCGTGGCAGCAGTCACGCATATGCGCGCGAAAGAGATTTCGAGGCATTGGCGCTGAGAATACACGGCAGTGCACGATTTACGCACGGCGAAACGGTCTTTGATGTGAATGCCGGAGATATTCTGTACATTCCGCAATACTATGATTACAGAATAGACGCCGGCGAGGAGGAGCTTTTGGCGGTGCATTTTCACTCAAACAACCGCTTTTCTGAAAATGAACCGGACATTTTCACACCGATAGATTTTCGGTATTTTGAAAGAAAGCTTGATAATATGTGCCGCTCGTGGAGCTTTAAAAAAACAGGATATTTGTATTCGTGCAAATCGGATTTTTATAAAATACTTATGCGGATTTCAGAACAAAGACAAGAGCTTAATTCAAACGACCGAAACAAAAAAATAGAACAAGCCGCCGATTATATTCATGAACATTATTCGGACAAAAACCTGAGCGTTGACGCTCTGGCAAAAATGGCAAATATGAGCGATACGTATTTCAGAAAGCTGTTTGTGGCGAAATTTCATCAGACTCCGCTCAAATATATAAATGAGCTTAGAATAAAAAAGGCTGTCGAGCTTCTTTCGTCCGGATATTACTCCGTAACCGAAACGGCGGAAAAATGCGGTTTTGACTCACAGCCGTATTTCAGCAATATCATAAAAAAAGCAACGGGATATTCTCCCTCGCTGTTCAAAGAAAGCAAGACACATTAGTGTCTTGCTTTCTTTGCTCGTTATCCCAAACACGGCGAATTGCAAAATTCAGCTTCGCAATCGCCTTTTATTCCGTCAGATTCAAAAACGACTATTTCATTCCTGCCTTTTTTCAGCAGAGACGCCGGAACATACAATGTTTCCTGCGGACCTATCTCCCAATATCTGCCGATATTAAAGCCGTTGATCAGCACAAAGCCTTTTTTAAAATTATCGAGCCGCAAAAACGTATCGCACGGCTGTTCTTCTATCATAAAGTTTCCTTTTAAGAAAACGCTCTTTTCTTCGGGGAGCGCCGAGCCGTACACAACATTTTCAAGGTTTTCCATCGGCAGCGGATAAACATTCCAGTTAAAATGCACCTTTCCGTCAAGCAGACATCTGCCCGCAATGCCTTTTTTGCGCATCATTTTCGGGCCGAAGTTTGCACGCCCCATATTCTCGCATAAAATTGTCAGCGTGTCGCCGGGGTTTGCATTTATGCTTATTTCCAATTTCTCATCATTGACATACGCTATCCCCTTTAAGTCCTTGTTTATGTATATCTGCGCACGGTCGCCCAGACTCTCAAAGCTCAAAACGGCGTTATCATACTCTCTTTCAAGCGCTGTCTGATACGCAATGTATCCGTATCCGAAGCCGTACTTCTCCATACATCTCGGGATTTCCGAATGTACAGGCTCCGATAAATTGCAAAGATTGTCAAACAATCCGCCGAACTGCGTCAGCTCAACCTTTCCGTAAGCTTTTTTCACTCTGTTGGGCGGAATTTCCTCCGGCAAATCGTCAACATATTTTTTGATAACCTCTCTTACGGCATAATACTTCGGCGTCACATCTCCGCATTCGCTTAAAAGTGCGTCGTAATCATAGCTTGTCACATCGGGCGCAAATTTTTCGTAATGATTTGCACCGCTTGTAAAGCCGAAATTAGTTCCGCCTATGAACATATACATATTAAGGCTTCCCTTTTTCAGCATATCGTCCACAACGCCCGCATACGTTTCCGCAGAGGTTGTATGATGCTCGTCATCGCCCCACGCATCAAACCAGCCGTCCCACATTTCCATACACATCTTTGGCCGATTGGGGAACAGCTCGTCATGTGCGGCAAAATTCTCCGCCACACGGCTTCCGAAATTGAGCGTTGAAAAACAGCCGTCAATGCCTCCGTCAAGCAAATCTTTTTTCGACGTTCCGTCCGACGTGAACAGCGGCACGTCAATCCCGTGACTGCGGTAAAATTCATACAAATGCTTCATATATGCCTTATCATCGCCGTAGTAGCCGTACTCGTTCTCGCACTGGAGCATTATCACAGGTCCGCCGTTTGTACACAGCAACGGGCGGATTTCTTCAAACAGTCTTTCAAGATAGCTTTCAAAATGTTTTATATATGCGGGGTTTGAACAGCGTATCTCCATATCCTCATCATTTTGAATCCACCACGGCAATCCGCCGAACTCCCATTCGGCGCATATGTACGGTCCCGGTCTGACAATAACCATTAACCCCTCTGCGGCGGCTTTTTTTATAAATTCGGATATATTTAATATCCCGTCAAAACAATATTCGCCCTGTTTTTTCTCGTGCATATTCCATGCGCAGTAGGTTTCCGCACAATTGCAGCCAAGCGCACGCAATTTCTTGAATATATCGCTCCACGTGTCAGGCATATTTCTGAAATAATGCACCGCACCCGATATGATTTTTATTTCTTTATCGTCTTTAACAAACTGATTTCCTCTTACTTCAAATTTCACTTTTTTGCTCCTGACATTATCTTTTTTTAGGCAATCCATACCTCTGTTTTGATTATACACAAAAATCGGTTGGTTTGCAAGAGCTTTTTGATTAATCCATATCGGCAGACTTGTGTTACTGACGAAATGGTACAAAAACACTTTACACTCGGAATAACAGTGATATAATTCAAGTATAACAATACTGTTCGAGACAACGGAATGATGCAAGATGATAAGATGACTACAGAGAGCAATGAATATATGTGATGATAGAAATGTATTGAAACATATTCAAAAAATAAGAAATATGACTGATGAAAATTTATTTGAAGAATAAAAGAGTAAATGAAATAAAACCGGAAAAATATTAAATTATGAACACCTTATCAAAGATTTTTGCTGCTGTCATAATTGTTTCTGTATTCTAAGTCATCATTTGAAATAAGGCAAATATCCGCAACAGCATTCTGCAAAGGCATATTTCTGTTTTTGCTAAAACTTCTGTCCGTTGTATTTATCCATGAAACCGGACATTTTCCACGCATAAAAGTTTAATAACAAACTATGGCATCTGCCGTTCAAGCAAGCTGTAATCTGTCCGGTGCGTTGCGGAAATCAAAACTTTAAAAGTCATTTTCCCGACTCTTCTATTAAATCGATAATTTTTTTATATGTTACGTTTCGGTCAAAATATTTTTCAGCAAGTAATCTGCTGTTTTTGCCCATTATATTTCTGATATTCTCGTTTTCCGAAAGTGTTTTTATCGCATTCTTCAATGCTTCTATATCCCCGACAGGGCAAACAATTCCGGCATTGTTTTCTATAAGTAAATCACTAAATTCTCTATCCGTTTGTATGTTGATTATCGGTATGCCTGCCGAAAGGTAGTCTGCGTGTTTATTTATAATGCCCGCAACAGATTTCCCTTGCAACACATTTACGCCAAAATCACATTTGACAAGTTTTTTTACCATATCCTCGTAACTTAATCTGCCTGTGAATCGAACAGGCAAGTTGTTGTCTTTGGCATAGTCTGCGAATTGCTGCTGCATAGGACCGTTTCCCATAACAAGAAATTCAACGATGTCATGACCGCTTTCTTTCAATTCTTTCATGGCTTGCATAACTGATAACAAGTCGTAACTTTTTCCGAGCATACCTATATAAGCCATTGTGATCGGGCGTAACTTCCCTTCAAGTTTAGGAGCATTTTCTGCATTTTTATCAAAAACAGATAAATCTGTTCCGATATAAACCGCCGTTCCTTCAGAAGATTTCTTGTTAACAGAAGCAACTTTTTTTGCATATCCTTTTGAAACAGCGACTATTTTATCGGCATTTTTATATGCAAATTCCACATCTTTTTTCATGGGCAGCAATAACTTTGAAAGCGACATTGGCAAGACCATTTCAAATGCTTCGGGCCATAAATCAAGGACATCTATAATTACCTTGATATTATTTTTGTTTGCAAAGTCCACAACCTTTTTTGCAAGACCTGTCGGCGGCACAAACAAATATATTACATCGGGTTTTTCTTTCAATTCTTTTAGGTGTTTTATAACTCCGTTAGCAAATATTCTGTGTGATATTATTCTTTTTACAGTTACATTTTTTGAATAAGACGGCTCTTTGATAAGTGTCACCTTATACAAACTTTCGAGCTTATAATTTCTTTGCTTCTTCTGCGTGTGGTAAAATGATGAGGTAAGCAATTCCACATCAATTTTTCTTGCCGTTGCCATTTCTGCAATACTATTATAACGACTGCTTGATTTTTCATTTTTAAAATGCCAGTAATTTGAAATTATTAAAAGTTTCATAAAGACTCCTGTTTTATCAATCGTTTTCTTTATATATACAATTTTTTAAATTATTATATATTATATCAAACATTCTTGCTGGATTTCCGTCACCTATAAAAGAATTATGAGGAGTTATAATTAAATTATCCAAATCCCACAATTTACTTTCAAACGCCAAAGGTTCATCTTCAAATACATCTATCGCTGCACTTTTAATTTTGTTATTGTATAATGCATCAAACAACGCATTTTCATCAACAAGTTTTCCTCTTGATATATTAATGAATATACCGTTATTATTCATTGCCGAAAAAAATTCAGAATTAAATATGTGGTGCGCATGCTCGCTGTATGGCATTGCTGATATGAATACAGCAGCATTTTTAACTACCGAATGCAATTCTTTAATATCGCGGCACTCCGTTAAATATTCAGATTTAATCGGGATAATATCAAGTCCGGTTATTTTAGCGTCAAAACCGGTTAGTTTTTTTGCAATTTCCAAACCTATGCTGCCGCAACCTGCAATTGCAACGGTTTTGCCGGACAGTTCTATTGCAAACCTATTTTTTTCCCATACTTTGTTTTGTTGATTTTTTGAAAAAAAAGGTGCATTTCTCAACAGATTTAAAATCAACATTATTGTATGCTCGGCAATAGGGATACTATATACTCCGCGAGCATTATTAATCATAATATTATGTTCGCGTATATAAGTAATCGGAACTCTGTCATATCCGGCACTGGTTAGCTGTATATATTTAAGATTTCGAAATTTTTTTATGTCGTGATGCAAAAAAAGACCATTACAAACCACTGCATCATATTTTTCATATGCCGTAATTGCATTTTCTTCAAATTGCAAAAAATCAACATTCCACCCAAGCTCTTTCAGAGAAAATATTTGATTTTTTGTATACGCAAAAGAACCCGTCAACAACAAATTTTTCATTATGCTTCTCCCGGCAACGCAAACAGCGTATTTTTATTTTTTTACCATCTCTTTTTCTGAAGCTATTGATTTTTCAGATTGGTTTACATTATCTTTGTTCAGTAAAACCTTCCAGATTGTTGTGAAAAAAATGATAATGTCAATTTTCAATGAAACATTTTTTGCATACCATACATTCATAGCAATTCTATCGTCCCAATCTACTTCTTTTCTTCCGTGTATTTGTGCCCAGCCTGTTATTCCGGGTTTTAACTCAAACATTATCTTTTGTTCATCTGTGTATTCTTCAAATCTGAAAGGGTGATATGTAAGCGGAGGTCTAAATCCTATTAAAGACATTTCCGATTTAATTATGTTAAAAAGCTGCGGTAATTCGTCAATACTTGTGGCACGTAAAATCCGTCCTACTTTTGTTATTCTTGGGTCGGACTTGAATGAATATTGCTTGCTTCCCATATTTTCAGCACCAACGCACATTGTTCTGAATTTATATATATCAAACTCTTTGCCGTATTGTCCGAGCCTTTTTTGCTTAAAAATTATCGGACCTCTCGAATCTATTTTTATTGCTATGGAAGATATCAACATAATGGGTGAAACTACTATTAAACCTAATACCGCTAAAAACAGGTCAAACCACCTTTTTACATAATTCTTATACATGACAAACTCCTTGTTTTTCTAATATTGTGTCAATTATTTCTTCAATGTCTTTATGATTGGTTATGCGGTCAGTGTTTGTTAGTTTACTGACAAGTTTTTCATAACTGCGAAATTGCTTTATATTTTTTTCGAATTTTTCAGCAAATGTTTGCATTGTATCTTCATTTGTCATTTTGCAAAAGCCTCTTGACAAGATCACTCGTGTGGATTTTAACCTATAATGCTCAATGAGTATTTTTTCTGCCGGAAGTGTACCGGTGCCTATCTGAGCAATCCCTCCAAATCCGTACTTCACTCCTGCACTATCCATTTTTCTGCACAAATCCTCAACAACCCCGTTAGTCAACAGCTCAAACATAAACTTCATATTATAACTAAGGTGTAAATCATTCAAACCTATATGTATTTCATCTAATAATGGATTACATAAAACATTATCAATACATTCGACGGCTTCTTTGGTTTCCAACAGCAAAGTAGTGGCAGTTCTTTGATTTACAAACCGCAGAAATTCATCAACTTCCTTTGAAGTTTTCCACATAGGAAGCATTATACGCTGTGCTCCTGCGGATATAACATCTTCAATTTCTTTTTTTGAGTTACTGTTCCACGGGTTTACACGCACCATCAGTTCTGAACTTGTTAAAACCTTTGACATTATTTTTATATCATTTATGGTGTGATGCGATTTTACACAGTCCATATTTTTTTGCCGTTCTTCTTTTCCGAGCGTTTCAAGGTCTATCCAAATTCGCTCAACACCGTTTTTTTCGGCAATTTGTGCAACATCGATGTCATTTGTTATATACATTAAAGTTATCGACATATTTTTTATCACATTCCATTCTCAAAACAATATTTCAAACCATTTACAGCCAAAGGTATATAAAACACTATAAAATCATATACGAATTGTATCACATTTTTGGGAAGTTGTCAATTATTTGCGTCTTATTTCGTCAGTTTATATAAGTTCCAAATATAGCGCATCAGTTCAATGATTTTCCGAAAAAAACATTAGTCTTACGGCTCTGTTACCGGCACGAATTTTATCAAAACTCTTTGTTTCTGTATCAGATCCGTCAAGCAAGTCTGCTAAGCTGTGTAATGCTTCTTTTCTCCTATAACACCCCTCTGTAAAACATCGTGTATATCCGTCTGACTTATATATTTTTTCTTAATCTACATGAGTTTTTTCATAGCCTTTTAGCTTTTTAATATCGCCCAAAGGCGGCTTTTTTTCTTCATTTATACCTATTTTGACAATACATTATTAACAGGCTCGGATATTCGCTTTACAAAAAAATTCACAACAACTCCCGTCAAAAGCGCCGTCAAAATCGTTCCTTCACGGGTGCCGACAATTTTGCCGTCGAAAAGAAACAATGATATAACAAGCGCCAGCACCACACAGCCGATGTCGAACCCGATTTTAACATTACCGAATATTATACCCGATTTATCCGAAATTGCTTTTACAAAAGCCTCTCCGGAATTCATAATTACATTTGCAATTACGGAAAGCGCCACACCGAACCCGAGCATTATTATGCCGACAAGCACAAGCAACAGCCGAACCGCATAATACTGATTTGAAACATATGACATACACCATACCCCGAAATCGGTAAAAATCCCGAAAAGGAAAGAAAGCGGAAGCTGCAGAAGCTGTATCAATTGAAATTCCTTTTTCAATATTAATACCTAACCGACAATCAAAATGCAGTTCCAAATAATTAGCCATGTCCCGAGCGAAAATGAAGTCATATAACTGCTCATAACATTCGGCACGGACGAAATAGGGGAAACCCCAAGCTCACCGTGCTTTGTTATTGCAACTCCGAATGCCGCAAAAAATAAGCTTATTATAAATAAAATGTATCTTTTGAT
Source organism: uncultured Clostridia bacterium (assembly GCA_934481375.1). Classification (GTDB taxonomy): domain Bacteria; phylum Bacillota; class Clostridia; order UBA1381; family UBA1381; genus UBA4716. The sequence goes on along the minus strand of CAKSPN010000002.1, from coordinate 21,509 downwards.
TATTTCTTTCTTGGACATATATGTATTTTCTCCTTCCGTATCTTTTGTTTTAATATTTACAAACTCTGTAACGATAAACAAGCGCATTGCATCACAAAAATGTACGCCCGTACCGACCGTTTTCTTACCGTCAATACAGGCGTACATATAATTGGTTGCGGGGGCCGGATTTGAACCAACGACCTTCGGGTTATGAGCCCGACGAGCTACCGAACTGCTCTACCCCGCGATATTAAGCACTGTTTTACAATGCTTAAATATTATAGCACATATAGTTATATTTGTCAAGTGTTTATTTTTTCTTTTTTATGGAAATTCCAATTCGGGCAATTTTATGCAACGGTAAAAAACGGAGCAATGCAAGAATTATCCGCATTGCCCCTGTTTTTTTAATTACTTATTCATTGCTTCTTCAACCGCAACGGCAACCGCAACGGTCATACCAACCATCGGGTTGTTGCCTGCGCCGATTAAGCCCATCATTTCAACGTGAGCCGGAACTGACGAAGAACCTGCGAACTGAGCGTCCGAGTGCATTCTTCCCATTGTATCCGTCATACCGTAAGATGCCGGACCTGCCGCCATATTGTCGGGGTGAAGTGTACGTCCCGTACCGCCGCCCGATGCAACCGAGAAGTATTTCTTGCCCTTTTCGATACATTCTTTCTTATATGTTCCTGCAACGGGGTGCTGGAAACGTGTCGGGTTTGTTGAGTTACCTGTGATAGATACGTCAACGCCCTCTTTCCACATAATTGCAACGCCTTCACGGACATCGTCCGCACCGTAACAGCGTACCTTTGCTCTTTCGCCCTTTGAATATGCGATTTCTTCAACTACGTTTAATTCGCCTGTGTAATAGTCAAACTTAGTCTGAACATAGGTAAATCCGTTAATTCTTGAAATTATCTTTGCGGCGTCCTTACCGAGACCGTTCAATATAACTCTTAACGGTTCTTTACGAGCTTTGTTTGCGCTCTTTGCAAGACCGATAGCACCCTCTGCTGCCGCAAATGACTCGTGTCCTGCGAGGAAAGCGAAACACTTTGTTTCGTCACGGAGAAGCATTGCGCCGAGGTTACCGTGTCCGATACCTACTTTTCTGTCATCGGCAACCGAACCGGGGATACAGAATGACTGCAAGCCCACACCGATTTTTTCAGCTGCTTCCGCTGCTGTTTTAACGCCGTCCTTGATTGCGATAGCTGCGCCCACAACGTATGCCCAGCAAGCATTTTCAAAGCAAATCGGCTGAATACCTTTTACTATATTGTATGCGTCAACGCCCTTTTCATCGCAAATCTTTTTTGCTTCTTCGATTGATGAAATGCCGTGCTTTGCCAGCTCTGCGTTGATCTGATCTATTCTTCTTTCATAACTCTCAAATAATGCCATTATAGTTTACCTCCTTCTTATTCATTTCTCGGGTCGATAAGCTTAACAGCATCTTCGACTCTGCCGTACTGTCCGCTCGCCTTTTCGAGAGCTTCGTTTGCGTCCATACCCTTGCGGATATTTTCCATCATTTTGCCGAGGTGTACGAACTTGTAACCGATGATTGTATCGTCCTCATCAACTGCAACCTTTGTGATGTATCCCTCTGCAAGCTCGAGGTATCTCGGGCCCTTTTTAAGTGTTGCATATGTAGTACCTACCTGCGAACGCAGACCTTTACCGAGGTCCTCAAGTCCCGCACCGATGGGCAGACCGTCCTCGGAGAACGCAGTCTGTGTACGTCCGTACACAATCTGGAGGAATAATTCTCTCATTGCTGTGTTTATGGCGTCGCATACGAGGTCTGTGTTGAGTGCTTCGAGAATTGTTTTTCCCACAAGGATTTCCGAAGCCATAGCTGCCGAATGGGTCATTCCCGAACAGCCTATTGTTTCAACAAGCGCCTCCTGGATAACGCCCTCTTTTACGTTTAATGTAAGCTTACATGCGCCCTGCTGCGGCGCACACCAGCCAACGCCGTGCGTCAAACCGGAAATATCCTTGATTTCCGTTGCCTGCGTCCATTTTCCCTCCTGGGGTATGGGAGCAGGACCGTGATATGCGCCTTTTGCTAAAGGACACATATTTTCTACTTCTGCTGAATACTTCATAATATTACTCCTTTCAAAAACTGCGGACATTTCCGCCCTATTGTATTTAATTATATCACAACTTCGGCGTTTCTTCAATAACAAAATATACAAATATATTATCTTTCCCGACCTTTTATTTATGAAAATTCTTCTTGTTGCAAAGAGATACGGGCTGTGATATACTGTAAACAAAGGAGTGATTTTATGCTTTTGTTTTATATACGCCACGGCGACCCGATATACGACCCCGACAGCCTTACACCGCTCGGAGAGCGGCAGGCGGAGGCGCTGGCAAGACGGCTTGCGCTGTACGGGATAGATGAGATTTATGCGTCAAGTTCGAACAGGGCAATGCTCACCGCAAAGCCGACGTGCGAGCTTTTGCACAAGGAAATGACAGTGCTTGACTGGTGCAACGAAAAATTTGCCGGCGAGGATTTCTTTTTTGAGGAGGACGGCTCGCTTGAATGGGCGTTTCAGCATCAAAAATACCGTGAGCGGTTCGTTTCGGACGAAATCCGCAGTATGGGCAGGGACTGGCACAAAGCGTTTGCGGACAAAACCTTTAAAAAGGGCTTGGACAGAGTGCAGAAAGAAACGGACGCATTTATGAAATCGTTCGGTTATGAGCATGACCTTGAGCGGAATTTATACAATTGCGTGCGTGAAAACAAGAGCCGTGTTGCGCTGTTTGCGCATCAGGGTTTCGGAATGGTGTTTTTAAGCTGTCTTTTAGATATTCCGTATCCGATGTTCAGCACGCATTTCGATTTTACCCATACGGGAATGACGGTGATAGACTTTTCCGAGCGCAAAGGCACAGTTGTGCCGAGGGTTTTGCAGCTTTCGGGCGACTCGCATATTTACAGGGACGGTCTGCCGACGAAATATCAGAACGAAATATACTTTTAATCATATGAGGTGTCAAAAATGAGTGACTGGAACTCAAAGCAATATACAAAATTTGAGAACGAGCGTACACAGCCGTCTGTCGATCTGATACGCAGGATAGATATTTCCCCCAAAACAATACTTGACATCGGCTGCGGTCCCGGAAACAGCACAAATCAGCTTTCGGTGTTTTTTCCCGACGCCGATATACTCGGAATTGACAATTCCGACAATATGCTTAATAAGGCTTCGCAAACATATCCCAAGCTTAAATTCAAGAAATGCTTTGTTCCCGATGAGCTTGACGGCATAGCTGACTGCGATTTGATTTTTTCAAATGCGTGCCTTCATTGGATACCAAATCACGAAACGCTGTTTCCGAAGCTTATGGCAAAACTCAACAGCGGCGGAATACTTGCGGTGCAGATGCCGCTTGTCCGTGACGCAATGTTTTATAAAATGCTTAACCGTCTTGTCGCATCGGATAAATGGAACAAATTAAGCGTAATAAATAATTTTCACAATCTGACCCCGAACGAAACATATGACATCTTATCGGGAGTTTCCCGTAAAGTAACAATGTGGGAAACAACATATTATCATATCGTGCCTTCGCACAGCTCTGTGATAGAATGGTACAAGGGAAGCGGATTAAGACCGTACCTCGAAATGCTTAATTCGGCGGAAGAGCGGGATTTCATAAACGACCTGCTGGATTTGATAAAATCCGAATATCCCGTACAGGCAGATTGTTCCGTTATTCTGAAAATGCCGAGATTGTTCTTTGTTGCAATAAAATAGACAAACCGTTTGAGGTTTGTCTATTTTATTCTTGGGAGTTTGAGGTGCTAACCTCAAGTTTAAATCATTTCTGACGACAGGTCCGCTATTTATGTACTTTTACAGCCACGCCGCCGTTTAAGCGTGACTCCTCCGCACTTATTCCCATAAGCTGGCTTTCTATCGACTCCGACAGGCTTGTGCGGTTTTTCGCACTGTCCGTAAGCGAATCGTACAGATTGCTTATCAGTATCGAATCGCCGCCGCCGTGACCTCCGGCAATATGGAAATCTATAATCTCCTTTTTCTTGCCGAACGGCATAACCTCAATCGTTCCGGCACGCTCGTCGAGCAAAAGTTCTCCGTGCGAGCCGAACAGATTAATTCTTCTTCCCGACTCTGCGGCAAACACCATTTTAAGCGTTCCGATAACGCCGTTTTCAAACCGCATCTGCACCATCTGACGGTCGACAACGTCCTTGTTGTTCTCAACGCCCAAATCAAACACGCATCTGCCGAAATACGTATTTTTTATACCCTCGTACAAATCCTCCTCCGTGTTCGGATTTTTGAGCGAAACCTTGCTCCAGGGCCATTCAAATTCGGGACAGCCCTTCTCTTTCCACATATCTATGTAAATTTTCTTTGCGCTGTAGGGACATTCCTCGACATACTTACAGTCAAGACATCTGCCCGAGGCGTCCGAGGGCATATTTTCCTTTCTGAAAAAGCTTAAATCTCCCACAGACGAAACGGTTTCGCACTTTGCGCCGACATAGCGCTGCATCAAATCTAAGTCGTGACTGCACTTTGCGAGAATTGTCGAGAAGAACAGTCCGCTCCTCTGTGACTGTATGCGCACGTATGCCTGTGCCTGATGCCAGTATGCGACACGCTCCATTGCGTCAACCGCAAGCAGTTTGCCGATTACACCGCTTTCGAGCAGTTCGCCGAGCTTGACAAATGCGGGACCGTAGCGCAGTTCGTGGCATATGGAAACGACACGTCCCGTTTCTTTCTGCACCCTAAGCAGTCTGTCTATCTCCTCACGTGAATTGCTGACGGGCTTTTCCATAAGCACATCAAAACCCATCTCCATTGCTCTTATGCACTGCTCAACGTGCTTGTCGTCATACGTTGCGATAATAAGCACGTCCGCACGCTTTTCGGCAAAAAACGTTTCCTCATCGGAAAAGAGCATATCGTCCGAAAGATTAAGCATTGTTTTGCACTTTTCAAGCTGTTTCGGGTCAATGTCGCATACGGCGGTTATTTCAAACTCATCGCTGTGCTGATTTTGCATAACCTGTCCGTACATACTTCCACGTCCGCCTGCGCCGAGGATTGCGACCGAAAATTTTTTCTTCATATTAATACCTCCGTTCGGTTTTGTTAATTTAATTGTAGCACATTATTTATGAAAATCAATATAACAATTAAATCAATAATTGGACTTTTTGATACTTTCATCTTGACAAGGTACGGTTCTTTTGATATGCTTTAATCGGCGGTGAGAGAATGAAACTGGATTTTTCGGAATTAAGCGATTATTTTTTTGATATTTCGGATATATATGCCGTGAGACAGCAGGCGAGCGGAAGCACGAGATTTATTATGCAAAAACCCCGTGCGACGGACGGACTGCTTCTTTTTGCGAACACAATGGGCGTGTGCTATCAAAAGGGAACGGAGCCGCTTATTGTTCCGCAGGGGGCGCTTGTGTATCTCCCGAAGGACAGCCATTACGTATGGGAAAACTCGCCTGCCGAAAACTGTGCCGAACAGGAAAATCTGCTGTTTGAGTTTGTTCTCAGCCGTGCGGATATATTTCATGGCAAAAAAGGGGAGCTGTCGCATTATGCGCCGTCGGGGGAGCATATAAGCTTCGGCGATTATGTGAACGTTGTTACGACGAAACATTCCGAGCTTTACAAAAAACTTTTCTATTCGCTTATCGACTCGTTTTGCCGTCCGAGGTTTTCGCCGCTTTCGGTGTACCGCTCGGCTTACGAAATATTTGACACTTTGTCGGGAAACTGCCGTATCGAGCGTGAAAACACAGCGGACACACGGATAATAAGGGACAGCATAAAACATCTGGAAAGCAGTGACGCTGATTCAAAAAGCGTAAAAGAGATTGCTGATGAGTGCAGTGTAAGCGTCGGATATTACGAAAAGCTTTTTAAGAGCTTTTCGGGTATGACGCCCGTTGAATACAGAAATCTGCACAGGATTAACCGCATAAAAATGCTTTTGCAGACGGGCAAGGCAACGCTTGACGAAATCGCCGCACAAATGGGATTTTGCGACAGCGGATACCTTTGCAGATTTTTCAAGAAGAATACCGGTATGACGCCGAAAGAGTACAGAAAAATTTATTTACAGCAGACAATGCCGCATCAAAAATGAGCGTAGTGCTTGATAATTTGTATTCGGTATGGTATAATATACTTGTTTTAATGAAAAAAGTCAAGGAGATGCAATATTAATGAAATTAGGTATAGTAGGACTTCCGAACGTCGGAAAATCCACACTTTTTAACGCAATAACACAGGCAGGGGCGGAATCGGCAAACTATCCGTTCTGTACGATTGAGCCGAACGTGGGTATAGTTGACGTTCCCGACGAGAGATTGGACAAGCTTTCGGAAATGTACAACCCGAAAAAGGTTACTCACGCATTTATCGAATTTGTGGACATTGCGGGACTTGTAAAGGGTGCGTCAAAGGGCGAGGGACTCGGAAACAAGTTTTTGGCAAACATTCGTGAATGTGACGCTATCGTACACGTTGTACGCTGTTTTGAGGACTCGAACATAACGCACGTAAGCGGAACGATAGACCCTGTGCGTGATATAGAAACGATTAATCTCGAGTTGATTTTCTCGGATCTTGAAATGCTTGAAAGAAGAATTGACAGAACAAAAAAGGCAATGAAAGGCGACAAGTCGCTTGCAAAGGAGCTTGAGCTTTTGGAGCGTATCAAAGCCGCACTCGAGGACGGCAAGCCTGCACGTTCGCTCGAATATACCGAGGAGGAGGAAGCAATCGTTAAGGATTTGTTCCTCATATCCACAAAGCCCGTTATATATGCCGCAAACGTTGCGGAGGACGATTTTGCAAAGGGTATAGAAAACAATAAATTTGTAAATACCGTTAAGGAATTTGCCGCCGCCGAACATTCGGAGGTTATGCCCGTATCGGCAAAGATAGAGGAGGAAATTTCACAGCTTGAGGGCGAGGAAAAGCAGATGTTCCTCGACGAGCTGGGAATGACGGAATCGGGACTTGACAGACTTATAAAAGCGAGCTATTCGCTTTTGGGACTTATAAGCTACCTCACGGCAGGCGAACCTGAAGTAAGAGCCTGGACGATTAAAAAAGGTACGAAAGCGCCGCAGGCGGCAGGAAAAATCCATTCGGATTTTGAAAGAGGATTTATACGTGCCGAGGTTGTGCATTATAACGACCTTATGGATTGCGGTTCGATGGCTGCCGCAAAGGAAAAGGGACTTGTCCGCAGCGAGGGCAAGGACTACGTTATGAAAGACGGCGACATTGTGCTGTTCAGATTTAATGTATAAAATTTAATAAAAGAGGTGAAATGCTTTGAAGCATTTCACCTCTTTTTGCATTACATTTCCTCTATGTTCAGCTCCGTCAGGCTGTCTGTAATTGCAATATGCGGATAATCCGCAAACTGCTCACGCGCCGTTGTGCCCGTCGTTACGGCGACAAAGCTTACGCCTGCCCTCTGCGCCGTTTCGGCGTCCACAAGGCTGTCGCCCACATAAAGGACTTCGTCCTTTTTAAGTCCCATATATTCTATCGTTTTCAAAAGCCCCTCCGGAGACGGCTTAGGTTCGCTCACATCATCTCCGCCGACAATAAAATCGACCGCACCGCTCATATCGTTGTTTTTCAGTATATCACGTATGCGGAAACTGTACTTTGTCGTAACTATTCCCGTTTTGATGCCCTTCTCTTTAATTTCGGCAAGAAGCCGCACCGCTTCGGGGAACATTACCGTGTTTTCTACCATTACCTCGTCCGCCTTATGCACGAAACAGTCACGGAACAGCAGTGCTTTTTTTCCGTCCGTATCGCCCGTAAGTATCGTATATGTTTTCGGCAGCGAAATTCCTATCGTGCGGCATATGCTTTCCTCGTCCGCCGCCGCATAGCCGAGCTTTGCGAGTGCGTACTGCATACACTCGATTATCCCTTTTTCGGAATTGCCGAGCGTGTAGTCAAAATCAAAAATTATTCCTTTTATCATTTCTTTCCCTTCCTGTCTTATGTTTCAAATTCGGCAGGAGCAAGCCCTGCCCTACGGTTTCATTGTAATTTTATCACAAAATAAAAAATCAGTCAAATTTAATCAAAAAACAATGAAAATATGTAAATAATAAATAAAAAGAAATTATTTGAAAAAAGGTATTGCGAAAACGTGTCGATTAGTGTATAATAAAAAGGATAAAAAAATTTAGGGGGAATGTACTAATGAAACTAAAAGGCAAGGATTTCATATTAGGCTTCCAGCATTTATTTGCAATGTTCGGCGCAACGGTGCTTGTTCCTGTTCTCACAGGCTTGAGCGTATCGTCAACATTGCTTTTTGCAGGAGTGGGAACGTTATTGTTCCATTTGTTAACGGGGCGTAAGGTCCCTATTTTTCTGGGTTCGTCATTCGCTTTCTTGGGCGGATATTTTGCAATCGCAGATTTGTGTAAGAGCGCAGGAATAGAAAATTTCTCGGCATATGCCGGAGTCGGCGTTGCATGCGCCGGCATGATTTACGTTGTAATAGCAATTTTATTCAAGATTTTCGGCGCAGGACGTGTTATGAAGTTCTTCCCGCCGGTAGTTACGGGTCCTATTATTATTTCAATCGGTTTAACTCTTTCAAGCACGGCTATTTCAAGCTGTTCGGCTAACTGGATTATCGCATTGGTTGCAATCGCAGTCGTTATTATATGTAACATTTGGGGAAAAGGTATGATAAAAATCATTCCGATACTTCTCGGTGTTATTGCGTCGTATCTTGTGGCTGTATGCATGGGACAGGTTGATTTTACCGCAGTAAAAGAAGCCGCTTGGATAGGTCTCCCCATAAAAACACTCAGCGAAACAACTTTCTCGCTGTTTGAGAATTGTAACACTTCAGTGCTTATCACTTCTATCATAACGATTATGCCTATCGCTCTCGCAACGATAATAGAGCATATCGGCGACGTTTCGGCAGTAAGCTCGACCGTAGGCAAGAACTTTATCGCAAGCCCCGGACTTCACAGAACGCTTTTGGGCGACGGTCTTGCAACCGCTCTTGCGGCTCTGTTCGGCGCTCCGGCAAACACTACATACGGCGAAAACACAGGCGTTCTCGCTCTTACAAAGGTTTACGATCCGAGAGTTATAAGACTGGCTGCATTCTTTGCAATCCTGCTTTCATTCTCGCCTAAGTTTGCCGCAATAGTAAGCGCAATGCCTGCCGCTACAATGGGCGGTATATCGCTTGTACTTTACGGTATGATTTCGGCTGTCGGCGTAAGAAACGTGGTTGAAAATCAGGTTGACTTCTCAAAATCGAGAAACATTATCATTGCCGCACTTATTCTTGTTCTTGCAATAGGCGTTAAGTTCGGAACAGGCGAGGCGGAAGCCGTTGTATTCCACATCTCAAAGGTAACAATCAGCCTTTCGGGTCTTGCGGTTGCGGCAATCGTCGGTATAGTGTTAAACGCTGTACTTCCCGGCAAGGATTACGTTTTCAAAGAGGACGAGGATAAAGGCGTAAACACAGGTGTTAGTTTCAAGGTTTGATTGACGCATTGCCGCTTTGCGGCAGAATGGAGGACAAAATGTCAAAAGTATACGTAATGGATCACCCGCTTATTCAGCATAAGATTACAATGCTCAGAAGCGAGACGACAACAACAAAGGATTTCCGTGAACTGGCAAACGAAATTGCCCTTTTGATGGGATACGAAGCCACAAAGGACCTTGACCTTGACGATGTAAAGGTTAAGACTCCGATAACGGAAACCACAGGCAAAACAATAAGCAAGCAGGTTGCGCTTGTTCCGATTTTGCGTGCGGGACTCGGAATGGTTGACGCTCTTATGAGCCTTATTCCGGCTGCAAAGGTGGGTCATGTGGGACTTTACCGTGATCCGCAGACTCATGAGCCTGTTGAATATTACTGCAAGCTGCCGACCGACATCGAACAGCGTCAGGTACTCGTGCTTGACCCGATGCTCGCTACGGGCGGAAGCGCAGTTGCGGCGATTGATTTTATCAAAAAGAGAGGCGCTAAGAGAATTAAGCTTATGAACATAATCGGTGCTCCCGAGGGTGTTGAGGCTGTTCAGAAAGCGCATCCGGACGTTGATATTTATATCGGCGCACTTGATGAAAAGCTGAACGAAAACTGCTACATCGTTCCCGGTCTGGGCGATGCCGGCGACAGATTATTCGGCACACTGTAAAACGCAAAAATCGGTACAGCTCTCGCTGTACCGATTTTTTGTTTAATCAATTTTAATATCGCCCGTGCTTGTTATAATTTCGCATTTGCCCCCGTCATCGGTTTTGGGAACATCAACACTGCCGATGTTTGTGTCAGTAACAAATACCTTGCTTGAAAGCAGATTGCCGGTAACGTCTCCCGTGTTTGTTTTTACATATATTTTAGCGGCGTCGCTGTCGTTGAATTTCACATCGCCCGTGCTTCTCTCAACAGAAATTTTCCCTGCCGAAAGCACATTATTTAAAGTAATATCTCCCGAGCTTCCGCTCGATATAAGATTTTCGCATACAATATCTGTCAGATACGCATCGCCCGTGGTAACGGAAAGATTAAGCGTTCCAACGGAAGTATTCTGCATATTGACATCTCCCGTACTTAAAGAAATATCAACATTCCCGAACGAATAGTCTTTCGGAAGATAAACCGTTATTTTTTGCAGATTGGGGGAAAATCCGATATAGTCATACCACGATTTCTGATTGTTGATTTTAACAATCAGAGTGTCGTTTTCAACGCTGACCGTATGCTTTGATTTTTCATCTTCATAACACTCAACTTTGCATATTTCATCATCGGACAAAGCAAACACAACATCTGCTGTTTCGGTTAATACGGATATATTATTGAATGTTTCGTTGATTTCGGTAATATTCGTTTCGTATTCAGATGCTGAAAGTTTTGTAAAATCCCATTTAAGCGCCGACATAGCGACCGCAAAAAGAATTAACCCTATCAGCACAAGAGAACCTGCTGTAATAAGCCATACTTTTGTTATTTTTCTCATCACACTTCCTCCTTTTTGATAAAGCAATTCTTAATCCGTATTGCAATTTTCTTTGTGAGTATAAATGTACCTTTTGTTGCCGATTTGCAGCCGCAGAACATAAAGACAGAAAGTCCTGCGCAGACAATTCCTGCGGAAAGTATCGCAAGTCCCGGCGCAACGCTGTTGTGCATGACAAAAATTATACACTCCGCTACGCTGACAATGACACAAGCCGCAAGCGAGCCGAAAACCGCCCACAATGAAACGATTATTGCCCACAGCGAAACGTAAAGTGCAAAAATCACAGCGGCAACGGCAATCCCCAGCGAAAGCCATATCGGAGAGCCGATAGCCAAAAGTGCAATCTCCCACGCTTTGAGATGACGATTAAGACCAAATCTTTCTTTGGCAATTTTTGCAAGAGAAATATCCGATATTGCCTGTGTGACGATTTCATCAACAGAACCTGCCGCAGAAACCGCTTCCTCCTCCGAAAGACCTTCTTCCATTCTGTCCTCAAGCATTTCGCCGTAGAATGTCAGCCGTTCCTCTTTTTCATCTTTCGGCAATCCCGCCAGTCCTTGGCGCAGCTGTGCAAGAAACTCTTGTTTATTCATTATTATCCTCCCCCTTTGTTACGAATTGATAAATCGCTAAAATTTCTTTCCACTCGACCTTGAATTCCTCGATGCGCTTCAGTCCGTCTCCGGTAATATGGTAATATTTTCGGAGCCTGCCGCCGTGTTCCACGGTGCGGACAGTCAGCATATTCGCTGTTTCCAAGCGTTTCAGAATGGTATACAGCGTCGATTCGGAAAGTTCAATATACGGCTTCATATCTTTTATAATCTTGTAGCCGTATGAATCCTCGCTCTTAATAGCCGCTAAAACGCAAATATCCAAGAGCCCTCGTTTTAATTGAATATCCATAGTATACCTCCTTTTGCGTAATACATCATATCACGAAGTATTTGGTTTGTCAATAGTTTTTTTAAAAATCCTGTGCAGTGTGTGTTACAGCGGTCGTAATTATCGCAAACGTATCGGTAGGGGGCGATGCCTTCATCAACCCGAAAATAAAAAGTTTTACTTTCCGTGTTTTTTTACAATCTTCTTCAAGTTTTAAGTACAATCTAGCAAAAAAAGCAGTGTTTTTATAAATTTGTTTGACATATTGCCTCATATGCTATATACTTATATTATAATTGAAAATAATTATCAGGGGGGATAATATTTTGAAAAAAAATCTTAGCAGAAAAGAGCTTGTATATATTGCAAGTATGTTATTCGGACTGTTTTTCGGGGCAGGAAATCTGATATTTCCGATTTATATGGGTCAGCTTGCCGGCACAAAGCTTTTAACGTCGGCAATCGGATTTTTAATTACCGGCGTCGGCTTGCCACTTTTGGGCGTTACAGCAATCGGTATAAGCCGAAGCGACGGTCTTATTGAACTTTCGGGGAAAGTCGGCAAAGGCTACAGCATATTTTTCACCTGCGCCCTTTATCTCACAATCGGACCGTTTTTCGCAATTCCCAGATGTGCAACCGTTCCGTTCACCGTCGGTGCGGCGCCGCTTTTGGGAAATGCAGACCCTACACTTGCTCTTGTCTTGTTTTCAACCGCATTTTTCGCCGCTGTGCTCGGCTTTTCGCTTTTCCCGGGAAAAATTCTTACATATGTCGGTAAGATACTTAACCCTATATTTTTGGTTTTTCTCGGTGCGCTTATTTTAACCGCACTTATCTTTCCCAAAGGAAGTCCTGCGTCGGCGCCTGTGGGGAACTATGTAAGTATGCCGTTTATGACAGGCTTTTTGGAGGGATACAACACAATGGACGCTTTGGCAAGCCTTGCGTTCGGTATTGTTGTTGTCACCGTTATCCGTGATTTGGGCATAACCGAACCGGCGGACGTTGCAAGAAACACCGTCAAGGCGGGTGCGTTCAGCTGTATTATTATGTCCGTGATTTATTTTGCGGTTGCATATGTAGGCTCCGTAAACGCCTGTGAGGGAGCGCAGAACGGCGGCGATGTGTTTGCGTTTGTGGCAAACCGCTATTTCGGACGTGCGGGTGCGCCCATTCTTGCCGCAATAGTAACATTTGCTTGCCTTAAAACGGCTGTGGGACTTGTAACAAGCTGTTCCGAAACCTTTGTAAAGCTGTTTCCTAAGCTTTTCGGATACAAAACATGGGCGGTTATATTCAGCATTGTTTCGTTCCTTATCGCAAATCTGGGTCTTAACGCAATTATAACCTATGCCGTGCCGGTATTGATGTTCCTTTATCCGCCGGCAATAACGCTTATACTGCTCGGAATTTTCGGCAAGTATTTTTCAAACAGCAAATACGTCTACGGCTTTGTTACGGGATTTACCCTGTTTGCCGCAGCGTTCGATTTTCTCGGCGCACTGCCCGAAAGCGTAATATCGGCTATCGGGGCAGAGGGAGTGATTAATCTTTCGCTTAAAGTTCTGCCCTTTGCATCGCTGGGACTCGGCTGGATTGTTCCTGCTGTTGTCGGGCTTGTGATCGGTCTTATTGTAAAAGCGGTAAAGAAATCATAACCACCAGTGAACTGGTGGTTTGCTCAGCCCCTATAAGGAGCAATACCAGCTAACCACCTAACCACCTAAAGGCGGCACTGAAGATTTGACATCGCATTACTATCACGGGCAGCCATCTACCGATGGCTGTCCTTTTTGTATACAAAAAAACAGGCTTTAACAGCCTGTTTTTTATTACCATTTTAATATAAACCGAAAAATCATATGCAATAATAATCCTGATACCGATAAAATTAAGCCTGCTGCAATTCTCTTTTCAGAATATTTTCTAAGCCAAAAGACAGCCGTAACAATTCCAATCAGAGAGGACGCAAGCGGTGCAAACACCAAAGCAACGGCAATCCAAACGTATTTCCACGCATTTTCAATCGGCACAGTGCCAAAAAAGCCGTTATGCATTAAAACTATAAGTACAGGCAGTATCACATTGATAATGCTGTGAATAAATACAAAATTTGCTTTCCTTTTCATATCGGAACAGACACTATTTCAGTTTCATCATACCCCAGTTTTTTATGAGGTAATCCGCTCCCGATATAACGGTGAGCGCAACCGAAATCCATACGCATACATTTGTTATAATTAAAGCGCTTGCACCGAAAAGCGGGATATTAAGAACCAAAATTGCGATTATGATTGCCGCCATCTGCGAAACGGTTTTAAGCTTTCCCCAGAATGACGCCGCTATGACCTTACCTTGCGCAACGGCCTCGAGCCGCACGCCGGCAACCATAAATTCACGTGCCAGAACAATCATAACCGCCCATGAATTTATGTATCCTCTTTGCAGAAATACCAAAAATGCCGCCGTTGTGAGCATTTTGTCCGCCAACGGGTCGGCGAATTTGCCGAAAGTGGTTATCTGATTGCATTTTCTCGCTATCTGCCCGTCAAGCATATCGGTAAGCGACGCTATGATAAACACGGCAAGCGCCGCAAATTGCCATGCAGTACCGTCCGTTAAAAGAAACGCCATAAACACGGGCACAAGTACGACACGTAATAATGTAAGTTTGTTTGCGGTATTCATAAAAAAACCTCCGTCAAATAAATTTATTGTTTCGGCAGGAGCAAGCCCCTGCCCTACGGTGATTTGCAATTGTTTTCGCACTCGGTGCGATGAGGGCATCGCCCCCTACGGAAAATGCGTGCATACAAAGCAAGTTGCGGGCATTATTTCCGTTTTCGGCAGGAGCAAGCCCCTGCCCTACAGTGGTTTGCAATTGTTGCAGCTGCGCCTGTAGGGGTTGATGCCCTCATCGACCCGCAGCACCGTTTATTTTTCGTATGAAACAGCCTGACCGTACAGATCATATTCCTCACCCTCAAGGATTTTCACCTTTACAATGTCACCGCATTCAACTTCGTCCTCGGTGCCGAAATAAACCGTACCGTCAACATCTATGCTGTCGCCGCGGCTTCTACCGTAGAAAAGGAAATTCTCCTCGTCATAACCCTCGACAATAACCTCAAGCACTTTTCCGACCTTTGCTTTGTTAAGCTCAAGCGAAATCCCCTGCTGGAGCGTCATAAGCGAGTCGAGCCGCTTTTGCTTTACCGAATCATCAATCTGATCCTTAAACTCCGCCGCAGGAGTTCCCTCCTCCTGCGAATATGCAAAAACGCCCATTCTGTCAAAGCGTGTTTCCTTTACAAAATCGTAAAGTTCCTCAAACTGCTCGTCCGTTTCGCCCGGGAAACCCACTATAATCGACGTTCTTATAACACAATCGGGCATTTTTTCACGTATTTTTGCTATCTTTGCAATCGTTTCCTCACGGCTCGTTCTGCGCGCCATTCGGCGCAGTATGTCGTTGTTTATGTGCTGAATGGGCATATCTATGTAATTGCAGATTTTCTCGTTTTCCGCCATTACATCTATCAGCGACTCCGTGACTGCCTCCGTGTAAAAATAATGCACACGAATCCACGATATTTTCTCTATCTTCACAAGCTCACGAAGAAGCTTGTCGAGCGAATATTCGCCGTATAAATCCATTCCGTAACGGGTGGTGTCCTGCGCTATAAGAATAAGCTCCTTTACGCCGTTTTCCGCAAGTTCCTCCGCCTCCGATACAATATCCTCTATTTTTCTGCTCCTGAAATGTCCGCGTATTTTAGGTATTGCGCAGTAGGTGCAGTTGTTGTTACAGCCGTCCGCAATTTTAAGATACGCCGTATATGACGGCGTGCTTAAAATTCTCGGCAGACGCTCCTCGGGCGTTCTGTCACGATGTCCGCATATAACCGGCTTTTCGCCGTCAAACGCACGGCGTATCGCCTCGGCGATACGGTCGTAATCGCCCGTTCCGACTATGGCGTCAACCTCGGGAATTTCCTTTGCAATATCGTCGCTGTATCGCTCCGCAAGACAGCCCGTTGCAATAAGCAGTCTGCATTTACCGTCTTTGTATTGCGCCATTTCGAGCAGTGCGTCAATCGATTCACGCTTTGCCGATTCGATAAATCCGCACGTGTTTACGATAATAACGTCCGCATCGGCGGGATCCTCCGCAATCTGCGCACCGCCGCCGAGCAGAATACCGAGCATTGTTTCGGCGTCTGTCTGATTCTTCGCACAGCCGAGCGAAACCATTCCTATTTTACAATTCATCAGCCTCTCCTTGCAATGTATTTATACATTCTTTAACTTCTCTCAATTCATAACCGCGGTACAAAAAATACCGTATGCATCTGTCGACGCTCTTTTTCTCAAAATCACCGCCGAGTTTTTTTCGCACAAGCGGAAGAAGATTTTCCTCCGCATCGTCAAAATCAAGCTCCGACAGCGCCTCGGCGACATACTCCGCCGAAATCCCCTTTGAGTACAATTCTGCTTCTATTCTGCGCCTGCCGTACTTTTTCAGATTTTTCAAATCCCTTGCTTTGCCCTTTGCAAATTGCAAATCGTTCACAAAGTTGTATCTTCGGCAGAAATCAAGCACTTTTTCTATATCTCCGCTCTCTGCCCCTGCCGTGCGCAGCTTGCCGCAAAGCTCCTTTTCGGAGTGCGCACGAAAAGTCAAAAGGCGCAGAGCCTTGTCCTTTACCTGTTCGTAATTTTCTAATTTTTTCATTTGTCCAGATTAAAATACCCGAACGGAATACCGAAATCTATTCCGCCTATGGGTCTGTTGTCATACTTGCCCGTAAGATGTTCGTATCCGCTCTGTATCTGCTCGGAGCGTATGCCGTACGAAAGCGACAAATACGCCTCGATGTATGCCGATAAATGGTCACAGCCACGGATAATTTCGCCGTCAATCGGCGAAAACTCGTTGCTGTTGTATTTCTCGTTTATCAAATCGGAGGTAACCTGTTTTACCTCGCCGTTTTCCTTTATCTTTGAAGCAAATTCGTTTTTCGTGAAATAGCGGATTTCCTCATGCCACGACTCCGGCAGCAGAGGATATATTATCTGCGACATTTGCTCGTCCTCTATTTCGTTTATGATGCTGTCGAGTCCCTCGACGGATTTCTTTATCGGCGATACGATGTCACGTGTGAGCGCTTCGGGAATATCGTGGAACAGTCCCGCAAAAAAGTTGTTCACAAGCCGTTTTTCGCACGGATTTTCCAGCTCAAGCGTCATAAAATACGACATTATCGCAACAACGAGCATATGCCCCATTACGAAGGTTGCCGGCATTCTCACGGCTTTTGCCCAGCGCTGCTGATACCGCAGTTTTCCCAAAAGCGAGGTAAACTGCTTCAAATACTCGCTGCCGGCAAAATACCGAAAACCGCTGAAAGTGTCGCACGCCGCAAGACCCTGCGCCATTTCCGTTTTAACCTGTTCTATGCCGAAAGTTTCCTTGTTAAGCGGATAGATTATCTGAAATTCCCAGTTGGTCGCATGGTAGTGCGCCGCCTTCAAAATCTGCTTTTCGAGCGCGCTGTACTCCTTGTCGGCATAATACCGCTCCATACGCTCAAAAAATCCGCCGCCGACGCCGTCCGCAATGTCACGCAGCTGCGACAGCACCCAATTGTCTATCTGACTGCCCTTTTCCTTTACAAGCTTGTGGTATATCGGCGGTTTTATGTCCGTCAGAACGCTCCTGTGGAAAAACTCAAATATTCCGCCCTCGATAAGCTTAAGCATATCAACGCCATCACCCTCGCATTTTGCGAGAACGTATGCGTAAAACATTTTGTGCGCCTGCTTGTCTATCTCGGTAAAGCCCGTCCACGGACGGATATGGTCATTCCACCGCTGTATTGACGCAGATTCGTATATCAGGGAAATCAGTTCTTTTTTGATCATTCCGCTTCCTCCGGATTATTCTTTTACTACTTTATAGCCGTTCTTTTCAAGCGTTTTTACGACCTTGTCGCCGTGTTCTCTGCCGCTTACCTCGCACGCTATATGTATAATAGCCTCGTTCGGGTCAAGCTCGGCGCTCATTCTGTCGTGCTGAACCATTACTATGTTTGCGTTTACCGACGAAAGCACGCTCGAAAGATGCTCCAGACTTCCGGGGAGGTCAAGGAGGGTTGTCTTGAATTTAAGCTTTCGCTCACGTGATACAAGACCAAGCTCGATAATACGCTGTATGAACGATACGTCTATGTTACCGCCCGAAAGCACGCAGACAACTTTCTTGCCCTTTGCGTCAACCTTGTTGTTCAATACCGCCGCAAGAGTTGTTGCGCCGGCAGGCTCAACAACCTGCTTTGTGCGCTCCAAAAGCAAAAGTATTGCAGACGAAATCTCTGCGTCCGAAACGGTTACAACATCGTCGGCGTATTTGTTTATAAGCTCGGTTGTCTTTTTGCCGGGCATTTTAACGGCGATACCGTCCGCAATGGTGCTTACGGTGTCGGTTGATGTGTACTTTTTATTTTTAAATGTAAGATTTATCGCCGGTGCGCCCTCGGACTGCACGCCGATTATCTTTACACGCGGGTTTATCTGCTTAATGCAAGCCGCAACGCCGGCGAGAAGTCCGCCGCCGCCTGCCGGTACAAGCACCATATCGACCGTCGGGAGGTCCTCCAGTATTTCAACGCCGATAGTTCCCTGACCTGCCATTACTTCAAGGTCATCATAAGGGTGAATAAAGGTTGCGCCCTCTTTTTCCACTATTTCGATTGCTTTGTTGTAGGCGTCGTCATAGCACTCTCCGTAAAGGAGAACCTTTGCGCCGTAGCCCTCTGTTGCCGCCGCCTTTGCGATAGGCGTGGATTTGGGCATAACGATAGTTGCCGGTATGCCGTGTATGTGCGAAGCATACGCCGTACCCTGTGCATGGTTTCCGGCAGATGACGCAACAGCCGCCTTAAGCTCGCCTCTCTCAACAAGCGCCGCTATCTTGTTTGACGCTCCTCTTATCTTGAACGAACCCGTTTTCTGCTGATTTTCGTACTTGAGGTAAACCTCCGCTCCCGACATATCCGAAAACGTTTTCGACCTTTCTATTTTTGTTCTGTGAATAGTGTTTTCCAGTCTTTTAGCTGCAAGCTCTATTTCCTTTAATGGCAGATCCATTTAAACCATTCCTTTCACCGTTTTAAAATATACTATGCTTATTATACATTATTCTGTATGCGTTTTCAAGAGCTATTCACCTTTTTTTCAAGTTTTTCATATTATAAAGCATAAGGAGGGGGATATTATGCACGGGATATGCGGATTTATAGATTTTACCAAAAACACAATAAGCGGCGGCGAAACGATAAGCGGAAACAGGCATATCGGCGAGCATTCGCTGTTTATCCAGCTGTGCGGCGGCGAAAAGCCGGTGCATCGTACCGTAGAGGGATATGATTTTTCCATAGCGTACAGCGGAACGCTTTGCGGCAGAGCGGAGGAGGCGGAAAAGCTTAAAGCGTGCGGATACTCGCTCATAACCGACTCCGAGGCGGAAACGGTGCTTTACACCTACATACACTACGGCGAGGAGTGCGCAAAACGCCTCAGGGGAAACTTTGTTTTTGCAATCTGCGACTGTATGCGTCAGCGTGTATTTCTGTGCTGCAGGGGAGAGGAGCTTACGTATATGCGTGACGGAGAGCGTATGTTGTTTTCGTCCGATGAGAGGCTGTTGTTTGAAATGGCAAAAAAGCCCCTGACGGCAGATGCGGACGGACTGCGGCGGATATTTGTCCACGGCTGTGACTGCGGTGTGCTTAAAGACGTGTACTGTCTGCCGTCGGAGCATTATATGATAGTAACACGGCGCGGGGCGGCGGTTAAGCAGTATGCCGAAACGCCCGAAACCGATACGGAAACCGCCAAAAAGGCGTTTCCCGTTTTCAAGGCGCTTTTAAAGCAATCGGTCAGCGATACGCTCATATCGGACGATACCGCAACGGAGACGGATTATATCGATTTTATGCGCCGCCGAAACGCACGTATAACGGATATTTTCACCTCGCCGTGCCGATTTGAGAACGGCGACTATAAGGATATGTTAAAGCACGGGCTTATGCGTGCGGTAAGGGACGGCGCCGCCCCCGTAACGGCGCTGTGCGACGAGGATAAGCTTTACGGATATATCCGTTCGGAGGATTTTTCATCTGCAGCGGCGGAGTTTATCATAAGAATAAATAACCTTTTGTACGGAGCAAGAATTGTGTAAAAAGCACGGATTTGTAAAAAAATCCGTGCCGCCGCACAAAAAATATATAAAAAACATTTAAAGAAGCACCCATAAATAATCAACTCCCACAATCTTAAAATTAAACGGTTGACAATACGGCGGTATGTTGATAAAATAGGCTTATATCCAAATAAAAAAATTCCGCACACAGAAGCGGAATAAAAAAACAGCGCCATCTCTTAAAAAATCACAGATGGTCAGCGGTGCGGTACACAAAACCGCCTGCGCAAAAACTATTATACAAGGGAGGAATTTTTTTGAGAATGACCGGTGCTGAAATGGTTGTAAAAATGCTTGAAAAGAACGGCGTAAAAGTGGTGTTCGGGTATCCCGGAGCCGCTAACTGTCCCATTATAGACAGGCTGTCTTTTTCACCTATTAAACATATTCTTACCCGAAACGAGCAGGGCGCCGCACATATGGCGTCGGGATATGCGAGAGTAACCAAGACAGCCGGCGTATGTACCGCCACCTCGGGTCCCGGAGCCACAAACCTTATTACGGGAATTGCGACCGCATATATGGACAGCGTTCCTATGATTGCTCTTACGGGACAGGTTGCATCTCCGCTTATCGGCAGGGACGCATTCCAGGAGGTAGACATTACGGGAGCAACGCTTCCGTTTGTGAAGCACAGCTATCTGGTAAAGGACGGCAAGGACATAGGACGCATTGTTGACGAGGCTTTTCATATTGCAACAACCGGACGACCCGGCCCTGTACTTATTGATTTTCCGATGGATCTTTTAAAGCAGGAACACGAATATCCGGACGAAGATCCCGAGATTAATATCAGAGGCTACAAATTATTGGGAAAAGCGAGCGAATCACAGATTAAAAAGGTTGCCGCAGCAATCAAAAAGGCTAAAAAGCCTGTTATTCTTTCGGGCGGCGGAGTTGTTATCTCGGACGCAACGGAGGAGCTCAGAGAGCTTGTAAAAAACACCGATATACCTGTTGTATCGACAATGATGGGTATAGGAACAATGCCTTCAAATGATGATAATTACTGCGGAATGATAGGTTCGCACGGCGCAAAGCGTGCAAACAACATTTTAAACCAAAGCGATTTGGTTATAGGAATGGGAACAAGACTCGGTGACAGAAGCGTTTCCAACATAAAAGGCTTTGAAAAAAGAAGCAAGCTTGTGCATATAGACATTGACCCTGCCGAAATAGGCAAGAACATACAGCCTTATATTCCCGTTGTGGGGGATATAAAGGACGTTTTGACTCAGCTTATTCCGCTTGTTAAGGATTACACGGTTGATGATGACTGGAA
>CAKSPN010000001.1 GCA_934481375.1 uncultured Clostridia bacterium | reverse complement strand
CCGTTGAGCAGGACGCATCGGGCAAAGCTCTCGATATGGCTCTCGCATACGGTGCGGGAATAGGCGGCGCAAGAGCGGCTATTCTCGAAACAACCTTCCAGTGCGAAACCGAAACAGACCTGTTCGGTGAGCAGGCAGTTCTCTGCGGCGGCGTAACAGCCCTGATGCAGGCAGGATTTGAAACTCTTGTTGAAGCGGGCTACGACCCCAGAAACGCATATTTTGAATGTATCCACGAAATGAAGCTTATCGTTGACCTTATCTATGAGGGCGGTTTCTCAAGAATGAGATATTCAATCTCGGATACGGCTGAATTCGGCGATTACGAAACAGGCAAGCGCCTTGTAACCGATGAAACAAAGAAGGAAATGAAGAAAGTTCTCGAAGAAATCCAGGACGGAACATTCGCTTCAAAGTGGATTGCGGAGAACAAGAACGGCAGAGCGCACTTTATCGCTTGCAGAAACAACAAAGCAGAGCATCAGCTTGAAAAAGTCGGCGCAGACATCAGAAAGTTCTACGCTTGGAATAAGTAAGATAAACATAAAAAAACCGAGGTTTTACCTCGGTTTTTTTGTGTTTGGTGTGCAAATTTGTAGGGGTCGATGCCTACATCGACCCTAAACGTTGCCCTGCACGGCGTGCGTTTTCCATAAATCCGTAGGGGTCGATGCCCACATCGACCCATAAAAACCGTTTTTGGCAAGCGAGCCGTTCATTACAGCATTTCTTTTATCTGCCTGTCGCCCTCAAACAGCGCACGGAAACACTCCATAATCTCCTCCATACTCGGTACGGCGGAAGTGTCCTCCTCAATCATCTTTATAAGATATTCTATCTGCTTATCCGTAGGACGTGCGTCCTCGTTTATATTTATTATCTCATATTTGCGCTCGGGATAACGGTACAGCTCGATAAGCTCGCCCTCCTCCTGATGCGAGGGGCGCTCGTTCGGGTCCATTATCCGAATACTGCCCTTTGGACCTGCAAATTCACGTGTTGACGCCGCTGTGAGCGTGTTTGACCAGCCTGCCTCATAATATGCGACCGAACCGCCCGACAGGCGCATTGTCATCATCGAATAATTGTATTTGCCCTTCGGCAAATCCGGCTCCGTGCAAGCGCCTATCGCCGAAACTTGTTCTATTTTCTCGCCCGTAAACCACTGGCATATATCTGTATAATGCACGCCGCAGTCGATAAGCGGCGAGGTTTCCTCGATAAGATTTTTATACCTTGCCCAGTCCATTGTATGATGATTATGCACCAGACGTATCACAACGGGTTTTCCAATCACTCCGCTTTGTATCATCTCCGCCGCTTTCTGATATGCACTGCAGTGGCGCAGAAGATTACCCACAAGCACCTTACATTCGGGGTGGCTCTTTACCAGACGGTAAAACTCCTCGCCCTTTTCAAGGGTATCGGCAATCGGTTTTTCGCAAAGCGCATGCTTGCCGTTTTCAAGGCAGATTTTAAGCATTTCAATATGCGTTGACGGATACGTTGCGATAATAACAATATCCGTGCCGGGGTCTTTTATACATTCCTCCGCATTGTCCGAGGCTTTCGCCGCACCGAACACCTTTTTATAATGCTCCGCCCTTTCAATATTGCGGTCGCATACGCAGTTTATTCTTATATTATTCCTTTCGCAAATTCTGCTAAGGTGCGTATGCCCCATTTTTCCGCAGCCGATAAGAGTAATTCCGTAAATTTTATTCATTGCTGTTCCTTTCAGTTTGCGGCAAACAGTTCTTCAAGATATACCTTTGTTTTTGCAATATCCTTGTCCTGCTGTTCGCCCGATATTTCTCTTTCAATCGTTACGGCGCCGTCATAGCCGATTTCTTTCAAAAGCTTTATAAACTTCGGGAAGTTTGTTTTTCCCTCGCCGACGGGTACTTCTGTACCGAGATTTTCGCCGTCTGTCGGATAAAGTCCGTCCTTTGCGTGAACGCCGCGTACAAGCTTTCCGAAAATTTCAAGAGCGTCGATCGGGTTTGCTTTTCCGTAAAGGATAAGGTTTGCCGGATCTATGTTTACACCCATATTTCCCGTTCCGACATCGTGGATTGTACGCATAAGCGTTGTCGGTGTTTCCTGACCCGTTTCAAAAAGCAGATACTGACCGTTATTCTTGAAATACTCCGCAACCTCACGGATTGCTATAACAAGAGTCATATATTCCTCCGTCATGGAATTTTCCGGAATAAAGCCCATATGTGTGACTACGTCCGTAACACCTATCATTTTAGCAAAATCCGAGCCTTTTTTCAAGTCTTTTATTCTCTGCGCACGATAAGTTACCGGCACAAGACCCAAAGTATGCGGACCTTCTTTGAAATTCCACTTCTGCGGTCCCGACCAGCCGCACCAGAACGCCGATACCTCCATACCGTACTTTTTCTCGTATTCCTTGGTTTTTTCGGCATATTCCTCCGTAAATTTATCAAGCTCCCAGCCTACAAGCTGACATGTGGTAAAGCCTGCGGCAGACGCTTTTTTGAAATGCTCCTCAAGTTTTCCGTCCAAAAATACTACTACGCCTGTTTTCATAATCGTATACTTCCTTTCTTATTTAAGAGCGTCCATTTCACGCCAAACCAGTTGTGCCGACTTAATCCCCTCTGAAAGTGGAGCCATTTCTTTGCCGTTTCCGTTCAGTATTTCATCGACAAAGTAACGTATTTCCTCCGAATATCCGCCGACTGCAGGTATGTTTATACCCAAATCCTTTGCGGACTCCTGTACGTCTATTTCCTCTACCTCGTCACCGTAAACAGTAATCTTTCCCTTTTCGCATACAACGGTTGCTTTTTCAAAATAAACCTTGTAGCAGGCAAGAAATCCGAATGACGGGGTGCAGTCCCATGAAGATTCTGCGCTTATTGTCTTGTCGCCGTAATCGAACATAACGTTAAGATGTCTGAGTCTGCCTTCGGCGTTTCTTACGCCCATAGCCTTTATATCTTTAATGTCATCGCCGAAAGTATATCTTATAAAGTCTGCGTCATGAATATGTAAGTCAAGTCCTACGCCGCCGCATTTTGCGTCGTCCGAGTACCAGTCATTCCAGCCCCATGTAGGCATTTCGCTCATTCGCATAAAGTTTGCCGAAAGAACTTTTCCGTATTTGCCGCTGTCAACAACGTTCTTGAGCCATACATAATCGTTCATAAAACGAACAACCTGTCCTATCTGGACTTTTTTGCCTGTTTCTTTCTGAACGTCCAGAAGCATTTTTGCCTCCTCCTCGTTAAGGCATACCGGCTTTTCAAGGAATACGTTGTATCCTTTTCTCATAGCCGCAGCGGCATGCTCTGCGTGCAGGAACGTAGGCAGACAAATGTCGACAAAATCAACATCGGCATTTTCTATAAGTTCCATACCTGTTTCGTATGTCACACAACCGTACTTTTCCTTTAATTCCGCTCTTTTTTCCTCTTGCAAATCGGCAGCGGCGGCTATAGTTACCCTATCGCTTATAGCCTCGTACGCGCCTGTGTGCGCTCTGCCCATTCCGCCGTAACCTATCAATCCTACTTTTAACATTATTAATACCTTCTTTCTCGAGTCTTGTATTGACTTTTCGTTAGCTTTATTATATATTATAAGTATGGGAAATATCAATAACGAATTTGCTGTATTTTAGCACAAAATTGCTTTGAGGTGATAAAATGATAAAATCGGGATTTTATGAAAAGATACCTGCGGAAAAGAATAATTATCCCATACGGCTATTGTATCAAAGACCGTTTGAAGCTATTCTTCCGCACTGGCACGAAAACACCGAGCTTTTGTATTTTACCGATACGGACGGCAAAACCGTGGTACACTGCGGCACGGAGGATTTTGAGGTTTTCTCCGACACGCTTATAGTGATAAACCCCAACGAAATTCACTCGATTTCAATAGATGACAAAACGGAATACTGGTGCATTATACTGCACCCCTCGTTTTTCAGTGATATGGAGTATCCGAACACGGTTTATGAACACAGAATATGCTCCGATCCGAAAATAAAGGAATATTTTAACGAGGTTTTTAACGAACACAAAAACGCACTCCCCGGCTCGGATTTAAAGATAAAGGGAGATGTGTACAATCTTGCGGCGCACCTTTTCAGAAATTACCGAAATGCCGAAATTTCCGACCGTGAATATGAAATACGTATGACACGGTTAAAACGGCTCAACGACATTATGCAGTATGCGGAGGATCACTATGATGAAAAGCTTTCGGCGTCGTTTTTTGCAAAGCGTTGTTTTTTGAGCGAGTATTATTTCTGCCATATGTTCAAAAACGAGATGGGAATTTCGTTTACAGAGTATATAAACCGCCTGCGCATACAAAAGGCACGATTGCTCATAGAGAATACCGCCGAAGGCATTACGGATATATCGGCAATGGTCGGATTTGACGATGTGAATTATTTCAGCCGTATATTTAAAAAGTACACGGGCGTAACGCCGAGCAGTCTGCGGAAAAAGCGCACGCCGTAGAGGGGTATTTCAGGTCGATGTGGGCATAGACCCTACAGATTATGTAAACCGTATGCCGTAGGGCAGGGGCTTGCTCCTGCCGAAAATGCACACCGCACAGGATTTCATTTTGGGTCGATGTGGGCATAGACCCTACTAATTACGTAAATCACACACTGCACGGGGCATCGACCTCTACCGGTATTTGTTTTCGGCTGCGTACCGCTCTTTTTCTGTATCTTTCGGGCGGCAGACCGACCTTCTTTCTGAACACGGAAATAAAATAATTTGCGTCCGAAAAACCGCACGAATACGCCGTATCGAATATACTCATATCCGTATCGGCAAGCAATGCTTTTGCTTTTTTTATCCTTATATCCGTAAGGTATTGGTTTATCGTCATTCCCGATTTTAGCTTAAACAAATGGCTTATGTGCGACTCGCTGCAATGGCAGTTGGCGGCAATGTCCCCGATTGTCAGTTTTTTGTTGTACTCGGTGTTCAGTATCGAAACGATATGCCCGTAAATGTAATCACCGCCGTTATCGGGTTCGGCGTGCTTTTCCATAGTCCGCAGAATAAGCATTGCGCACAGCGGATTTATAAGCGTTTTTATAAAATCTGCATCGGGAATATCGTCCGACAGGCTTTTTTCGTAAATTCTTCTTGTTTCCTCTTTTGACAGTCCGTATTTTTCCGCCGAGTGATCACGCTTCTTCTCATCGCCCTTATAACCGCTCACGCTCACAAATCCCAAAATACGCCCGTTATGCTCCACAGGAATGACAAATTCCCCGACTCCGTAACAGCAAGACCCGAAAAAAGCGCCGTCCGCACACTTTTCAAACACTTTCTTTTGACGTTGTATGCAATTATTCCAGTTTTCACAGCAGGATTTTATGTAAAGGCAGTACGGATTTCCGTGTACATTGTACGGCGCAAGACTTCCCATTCCGCCGAGTGCGCCGTCAGCTTCGTGGATTGTAACCGATAATTTATATTCGTTGTTTAAAAAATCAAGATATTTCTTTATTTTTTCCGTCATTGCCGTTCACGCTCCGATTTGTGCAGGATTTTTAAGTTTTTGTGCAGATTATTTAAGGCATTTTTTTCATTATATTATATAATTATCTTAAAGTCAATGATTTTGAAAGGAATATAATTATGGAATACTATACACGCAAAGAAGAAAAAATCCCCGTAATCGCCGAAACGGACGTACTCGTTGTGGGAGCAGGTCCGGGCGGAATAGGTGCGGCTGTTGCGGCGGCAAGAAATAACGTAAGCGT
This sequence comes from uncultured Clostridia bacterium, assembly GCA_934481375.1. Taxonomy (GTDB): domain Bacteria; phylum Bacillota; class Clostridia; order UBA1381; family UBA1381; genus UBA4716. The sequence goes on along the minus strand of CAKSPN010000001.1, from coordinate 41,788 downwards.
TATGATAATCGAGCAGTGCGGAGCATTGGGCGGAATTTCAACCTCGGGACTTATGAGCCACTGGACGGGTAGCGTAAAAAGCAAGCTTTACAGTGAAATCCTGCAAAAAAGTGCCGAAAAAAATATTTTTTCCGATGAAATTACCGACTTAATCGACCCGGAAAATCTGAAAGCACTGTATGCCGAAATGCTCACCGAGGCAAACGTGCGGATTTTATTATATACTTTCGCAAGCGGAGTTGTTACCGAGAACAACAAGGTGTGCGGCGTAATAGTTGAGAACAAGTCGGGAACGGGACTTATAAAAGCAAAGGTTGTAATAGACGCAAGCGGTGACGGAGATATTGCCGCAAAAGCGGGCGCAGAATATTTTAAGGGCAGAGAAACGGACGGAAAAATGCAGCCGGCAACGCTTATGTTTAAGGTGGGCGGAGTTGATACGGAAAATGCGGTAACGCTGTGGAGTTTTGAGGACACATACCAAACGGAAAAGGGCGAATTGCAAGCGCTGGCACGGGAGCATCTTAAAGCGCCGACAGGTCATGTTCTTTTATATCCGACAACGCTCCCCGGAATAATCACCTGCAATATGACAAACTGCATCGATATTGACGGAACGGACGCAGAAGCGCTAACAAAAGCCGAATTGCAGTGCAGAGCGCAGATTGAGCCGATAGTGAAATTCTTGCGTGAGTTTGCACCCGGGTATGAAAATTGTTTTGCTATAAGCTCGGCGTCGCTAATCGGCATACGTGAAACACGCCATTTCAAGGGCGTAAAGACGATAACCGAGGAGGATATTTCCGAGGCACGCATATTTGATGATCGTGTTGTTGAGGACGCATATTTTAATTTTGACGTTCATAATATCAGCGGTTCGGGACTTGATAAGACGGGCGTTCAGCACAAGTTTACGCAAAAGAACGGGTATACAATTCCTTACGGCTGTCTTGTACCCGAAAGAATCGACGGACTGCTCCTTTCGGGCAGAAATATTTCCGGCACGCATATGGCACACTCCAATTTCCGTGCAATGCCGATATGCCTTGCGATAGGCTGCGGTGCAGGTGCTGCGGCAGCCGTTGCGGTTAAGGATAACGTTGAAGTGCGTGACGTTGATGTGAAAAAAATACAGGAAATCCTGTTTTGAAAGTAATCGTATATTGCAGGCATACGGAAAAATTGCACGGTTTACATAATCCGTAAGGGTTGATGCCCTCATCAACCCGAAACGCTGTCCTGTGCGGTGTGCATTCTCGGCAGGAGCAAGCCCCTGCCCTACGGCGTGAGCGTTGTTTTTTGGCGATGTGGCTTGCAGTTATTGAAAACGTATCTGTGGGGGTTGATGTCCAACCCGCAAAAATGCAATTTCCGCTCGGGACGATGAAAGGCATCGTCTCCTACCGGATTTTGCGGATATATTTGAACAAAAAACAACGGCTAAGTTAAAACTTAGCCGTTGTTTTGGTTTAATCCTCCCGAAACGGGAATATATCCGTTATTATTTCCTTTGCCTTATTCTTTATTGCGCCGAAGGTGCTTTCTTCCTCTTGCTCCTCCTCTATGCTTTCCTCTGCGGTATGCTCACGCTCGGGCTTGTACGATTTTTCACGTCTGCCTGCGCTTACCGCCGAGTCCTCTTTTTCAACGAACTCTCTTGTCGTTCTCGGCTTTAACGCCTCACGGAGCGCTTCACGTCTTTCAGCCTCCTGCTTTGCAAGGTTTGTTTCCCACTGTCTGAACGTTTCCTCGGCGGAAAGCTCCTCCTCAGATTTTTTAACATTCGCCTTTATGCCGCCCTCGTTAAGCGCATAGCTTTCGTTTGAGTTTGAAACCTCAACGTCATGCTCCGAAAATCCGCCCACGTTTGCATTAAACTTTTCCTCTATGTCACGTCTTAATGCACGCACTTCTGCGTTTACGTGATTGTTTTTCTTCGACATCTTATAAAATCTGTTTCCGATTGCAAAGCTTAAAACCGCATTTACCAGCACCGACAGCAAAAACCAGCCGAACGCACCGCCTCTGGTGGTGTAATGCTTGTTTGAGGCGGCGTTCTGCGGTGACGGTGTTTCTACCGTTATCGAAACGTTGGAGCTGTCGGCTCCGCCCGTGCCGCTCTCGGAGCCTGAATTTTCCGCCTGTACCGTCTGCGTACTTTCGGGACGGGGGCGTGTGGTAGGCTCGGGCGATGCCGCAAGTACGGCTGTTCCCGAAACGACTACCATCGTTGTTACAATGAAAGCAAAAATCTTTTTATACAATCTGTTCATCTTTATACTCCTTCTGTTTTTGAAAACGTTTCTCTTAAGGGTTTTCCTGCCGTCATACGCAGAAATCTTCTTTTGCTTGCCTCATATATGCGAATGTAATTAAGCGCTGTAATGTCGTTGCCCTCGTTTCGCTTATACCCGATTATAAACCAGTTCCAAAAGCTTTCGGGCATTGTTTCGGCGTTTATTATCAACTCGTGATAATGACTGTCCGTTTCAACTATTTCAAGCGCCAGCTTGGGGATTATAAAATCATAGCACGTTTTTTCCCTGCGCCGCATTTCCAAAAGCAGTTTTGCAATCTTTTGCGCATCTTTCTGCGCCTGTGCCTGATTTTCTCCGTCCGTTTTCCAGCTATAGTATGCGTCAAGCAATTTGGAAAGCATGAGCGGCGACCTGTTTTGGTTCATATCACGCCGTACATCGCTTTTTAATGCATCGTAGGTATTGCGCTTGTACGGAATGTATCCCACCTTTGCGAGCATACGCCGTATTTTTCGTATGTCGGTTTCCTGCTCGTCTTTGGTTTTCACACGCTCTGTAATCGTGATGCCGTATTTTTCCCAGTTTATGTCCTCATGCTCGCAGATATATTTTATACAGCTGTCTTTTATTTTTTCGTCCTCGGCGGACGCCTCAAAGTATGCCGCCGTTTCGGCAATGTCCTCCGCTGTCCATTCGGACGGTGCGGTGAACGCTCCCAAGCCGTAGCCTGTTATAATGACCGACGCAAGCTCAACAAACACGCCGAGCTTTTCTCTGTCCGCTCCGAACAGCTCTTTCCAGGTTTCCGTTTCGGTGCGGTGCTTTATGTCCGCAAAAAGATTAAGCAGTATGCGCTTGTTCTTTTCGCCCATCTCCTCAAGCCGGGGTTTTATTTTTTCAATGTATTCTCCGATGTGCGCCTTAAGTCTGTGCGCACCGCCTATGTTGCCGCCGCCGTTTGCAAAGAGGTCGTAGACATCATAATTTCCGCCTCCGCACAGCTTATCAACGCATTGTCCGACATATTCCTCCGAAACCTCGTCCTCAATATCGGGGAACAATGAAATGCTGTCGAACGCCGCCTTTAATATTTCAAATCTGACAAGCTTCATATTTTCATCATTTATATGAGCGTACAGTTCCGAAACACGCTTTGCAAACGCTTTATCGCCTGCCGATGCCTTAAGCCGCAACAACTTTGCTCCCATTCCCGGAGCGGAAACGTTTTTGAGAGTTTCGAGCCAGTCCGTAAACTGCGTTACGGAGCTGAATTTGTACTCCGTATACTCTTTGCGCAAATCCTCAACGGTAAATTCAAACACGGGAGAAATCTCCGTTTGTGAAAAATCCTTTTTGTCCATATCTGTATAGATACAGTTCTCACGTGTTTCGACCGCCTGTTTTGTTATATTGTTCTTTCCCTTGATTGTGCCGTAGAACACTATCTGCGGCTGTTTTCCCGACGGGAGATACACATTATATGTTGAAATTCCCACATTTACCGATATATCACGGGGCAAAAGCCATTTGAGCGATATAAGGTAATCGGCGGTTTTATCGGCGTCCGCACTTGCTATGCATATGCTCTCGGTTTTATCCGAAACAAGCACCGAAAGCGCCTTTTCGATAAGGTACGAAAGCTCTTTTTTGTGTGAGGAGATAAACTCCTCAATATGCTTTTTGGTTTCCTCATCGGGCGTTACGTCAAGCGGCGGCAGATAATGTACAAGCTCACATTCCGCCTCCTGTGCGGTCAGATACTTTTTGAATACGCTGTTGTTTATATATTGTTCGGGGAAAAATCCGTCGTCAATATCGTCAAAAATCAGTGCATGAGCAAAGAAATTATCCGGCTCGCCCTGAAAATCCACTCCCGAAAACACCGTTTGTATTGCCGCAAACCGTCCGTCGGACAATCTCAGTGTCCGAAACGCTTTCGGGAACATATCGGGGATTTTCGGGTCGCCGATTATTTCCGAAAACGTTATCTCGTTGTTCTTGGGCAGACGGTAGCTTGAAAACTTTATTATTTCCCGTATGTTTTCCTCCGTCACGCCCTGGGAACAGGAGTAGACCCTAAGCCCCGACTGATTTGACAAACCGAGCGAACTGTCGGACAGGCTGTGCTGTACCGAAGTATATATAAGCTGGTATGTTTTCATATTCCATCTTTTCCTTTCCTGTCAGTCTAATTCCTTAAGTCCCGTGTAAAGCTCGTAATATCTGCCCTTTTTCTCAAGCAGTTCCTCGTGTGCGCCGCGCTCTATTATTTCGCCGTGTTCAAGCACCATAATTGCGTCCGCATTTCGTATGGTTGAGAGTCTGTGCGCTATTACGAAAGTCGTTCTGTCCTCCATAAGCGCGTCCATACCCTCGTTTATGTGCCGTTCCGTTCTGGTATCGACCGAACTTGTTGCCTCGTCAAGTATCAGTATGGGCGCTTTTGACAGCGCCGCACGGGCGATATTCAAAAGCTGGCGCTGTCCCTGCGAAAGGTTTGAGCCGTCGCCGCTCAATACAGTGTCATAGCCTTTTGGCAAGTGCTTTATGAATGAATGTGCGTTTGAGGTTTTCGCCGCCGCCATTACTTCCTCATCGGTTGCGTCGGGTCTGCCGTAGCGGATATTTTCCATTACCGTACCCGTGAACAGGTGCGTATCCTGCAATACAACGGCTATATTTTTGCGCAGAAACTCTCGGTTAATATCGTTTATATCGATACCGTCTACCGTAATTTTACCTTTGTCAAGATTATAAAAACGTGTGATAAGATTTGTTATCGTGGTTTTTCCGGCACCTGTTGAGCCTACAAGCGCAATTTTCTGTCCCGGGTGCGCATATATCGAAACGTCCTTTAATATGACTTTGCCGGGGTTGTAGCTGAACGTTATATCGTCTATTATGACGTCGCCTTTAATCTTTTCGGGAACAAGGTTTTTGCCCGTTTCCTTTTCGGGTTCTTTATCCATTACGTCAAACACACGCTCCGCTCCGGCGAGTGCGGACATAACGGTTGTAAGCTGATTTGCAAGCTCATTTATCGGGCGTGAGAACTGGCGTGAAAAGTTTACGAACACTCCCAGTCCGCCTATATCGAGCGATGCGAGCGGAATGGATTTTCCCGCTCTTGTGATGAATGCAATTATCGAGCCGACCGTTGCGGTGAGCGTGTAGTTGACCTGGCTCATTGCGTTCATTACGGGTCCCATAACTCCGCCCAGGAACTGCGCCTTTATCTGCGCATTTCTTAAATTATCGTTAAGGTCGGAAAATTCCTCGACTATTTTTTCCTCGTGGTTAAATACCTTTACTACTTTCTGACCCGTTACGGTTTCTTCGATATATCCGTTCACCGCACCGAGCGCCGCCTGCTGTTTCGAGAAATATTTTCTCGAACGTGAGGCAATCGCACCGCCTGCAAGCGCCATAAGCGGAGCAATAACGATTGTTACGCACGAAAGTATAAAGTTTGTGTAGAACATCAGCACAAGCGTGCCGACAAGGCTTATAAGTCCCGAGAATATCTGCATAAGCGTGGAATTGAGCATTTCGCCTATGGTATCGACATCGTTTGTAAATCGGCTCATTATGTCGCCCGTTGCGTTTGTGTCAAAATATCGCACGGGAAGCTTTTGCAGTTTGCAGAACAGGTCTGCTCTGACTTTTTTAATCGCTTTTTGCGATACGGCTATCATAAGGCGTGACTGTAAATACGTCGCCGCCACGCCGCAGGCGTATATAAACGCCATTTTCCCCAGTCCGAGTGCAAGTGCGCCGACTCTCTCGGCAGCGCTCACGTCCGCCACGAGATTATTCAGAATAGGTCTTAACATATACGTTCCGGCAAGGTTTGCCGCCGAGCTTATAAGCACGCACAAAAACGCAATGCCTATTTTAAGCTTATCCTCGTTGAGATAAGCGAAAAGGCGCTTTATAGCCGCTTTCATATTTTTCGGCTTGCCTCTTTTTGCATTTTTCGGAGGTCCCATTTTAGGCATTATGCGTCCACCTCCTTGTCTGTCTGCGAATAGTAAATGTCACGGTATTCGCTGTTCGATTTCAAAAGCTCTTCGTGAGTTCCCTCACCGACAAGCCTTCCGTTTTCAAGCACGAGAATTTTATCGGCGTTTACAACCGACGAAATTCTCTGTGCGATTACTATCTTTGTTGTGTCTTTAAGCTCCGTTGAGAGAGCCTCTCTGATTTTTGCCTCGGTTGCGGTGTCCACTGCGCTTGTGGAGTCGTCAAGAATAAGGATTTTCGGCTTTTTGAGCAACGCACGGGCAATACACAATCTCTGTTTCTGACCGCCCGACACGTTTACGCCGCCTTGTCCCAGTTCCATTTTGTAGCCGTCGGTGAACGATGTTACAAACCCGTCCGCCTGTGCCGCCTCTGCGGCTTTTCTTATCTCCTCATCGGAGGCGGTTTCATCGCCCCAGCGGAGATTTTCCTCTATCGAGCCTGAGAAAAGCACGTTTTTCTGCAGTACCATTCCCACGCCGTCACGCAAGTGTTTAAGGCTGTAATCCTTTACGTTTACGCCGTCAACAAGCACTTCTCCGCAATCAACGTCGTAAAGACGGGGAATAAGCTGAACAAGACTCGTTTTTCCCGAGCCGGTCGTTCCTATTATTCCGACCGTCTGCCCTGCGCCTATATGGAACGATATACCTTCAAGTATTTCGTCATCACGGTCGGCATAATATTTAAAGCTTACGTTTTTAAAGTCAACCGTGCCGTTTTCAACCTTTTTGTCTTTCATTTTTGCGTTATCATCCGTAAGACTGCTCTTTGTATCAAGCACCTCCGTTATTCTTGATGCGGAGGCGGTTGCTCTCGAGCTTTGGAGAATTACCATGGAAACCATCATAAGCGACATAAGTATCTGCACAATGTAGGTCGTAAACGCCGTAAGGCTTCCGACCTTCATCGAGCCGCCTATTACAAATTTACCGCCTATCCATACAACACTCAAAGTAGTTATGTTCATTGCAAGCATCATAACAGGCATTGTCGCAACTATAATTCTCAGCGCTCTTAAGGTTGAGTCGGTGAGATCGCTGTTTGATTTATCAAACTTTTTTATTTCAAAATCCTCACGCACGAACGATTTTACCACACGCACGTTTGTGATGTTTTCCTGTATTCCCGAGTTTAAGCTGTCGAGCTTTTTCTGCATAATCTGAAATCTCGGAAACGCCGTTTTCATCAGCAATACTATTGCCGCCGTCAAAAGCGGTATTACAATTACAAGAACAAGCGCAAGCTTTGCGTTTATACTGCAAGCCATAATTATTCCGCCTATGAGCATACCCGGCGCACGCATTGCCATTATAAGTCCCATTCTCAGGACGTTCTGAAGCTGGGTTATATCGTTTGTAAGTCTTGTGACAAGAGAACCTGTTGAGAATTTGTCTATATCTCCGAAAGAAAACTCCTGCACACGTGAAAATACATCTTTACGCAAATCGGCGCTGAAATGTGCCGACGCTTTTACCGAGAAATAATGTCCGCCCGTGCCGCCGCATATCATAATGAGTATGCATAAAAGCATTTTAAGCGCCTGTCCGATGATGTACGGCGTTCCCAAATCCTCCATTACGCCGTAGTCCATCATTCCCGACATAAGCTTTGGAAGAACTATTTCTCCGGCAACCTCGCTGAGCATCAGAAGCGGACCGAGTATGAAAAACGGCAGATAGGGGCGTATATATTTCCAATATCTTTTCAAACAAACACCTTCTTTAATTTTAAACCGCAGACAATTTATCTGTCCGCTTTATTTGTTGTCTTTTCTTTCCTTTGCGGCTTTTACAAAACCTGCGAATAAGGGATGAGCATGGTTCGGTCTTGACTTAAATTCGGGGTGGAACTGCACGCCGATATACCACGGGTGCGACGGTATTTCAACCATTTCCACAAGCTTCTCGTCGGGCGACTGTCCGCCTATGAGAAGTCCGTTTTCAATCATTTCCGTTCTGTAGAAATTATTGAATTCATATCTGTGTCTGTGTCTTTCGTAAATAAGGTCGCTTTGGTATATTTCGCGTGCCTTTGAGCCTGCGGTCGTTTTGCAGGGATAAAGTCCCAGACGCATTGTTCCGCCCAAATCCTCAACGTCCTTCTGCTCGGGCATAAGGTCTATAACGGGGTGCGTTGTTTCGGGATTTATTTCCGACGAGTTTGCGTCCTTGTAGCCGAGAACGTTTCTTGCGTATTCTATAACCGCAATCTGCATACCCAGGCAAATTCCCAGATACGGGATTTTGTTCTCTCTTGCATATTTTGCCGCAATTATCTTGCCTTCTATACCTCTGTTTCCGAAACCGCCCGGAACAAGTATTCCGTCGCTGTTTTTGAGCAGCTTATCGGCTGTCTTTTCGGTCAGCTCCTCGCTGTCGACCCAGTTGATGTTGATGTTGGTATGATTTTCAAAACCGCCGTGCTTGAGCGACTCAACAATGCTTATATATGCGTCATGGAGCGATACATATTTGCCGACAAGCGAGATTGTAACCTCGTCCTTGCTTGTCAAAAGTTCCTTTGCAACCTTTACCATATCGTCCCAATCCTGCATTTCGGGCTTTCTGTCCTCCAGACCGAGCTTTCTGCAGACAACCTTTGCAAGTCCTGCCTTTTCAAGCGCCTGCGGAACTTCATAAAGCGTGTCAAGGTCGAGGTTTTCGACAACGCTGTCCTTTGAAACGTTGCAGAAAAGTGCGATTTTATCCGCAAGTCCTTCTTCAAGCGGCTTTTCGGTACGAAGTACGATAATGTCCGGCTGTATTCCGAGGCTTAAAAGCTCCTTTACCGAGTGCTGAGTCGGCTTTGTTTTCTGCTCGCCCGACGTGCTTATGTAAGGCACAAGCGTAAGATGAACGTAAATGCAGTTCTCTTTGCCGACCTCCGTTGCAACTTGACGAATAGCCTCGAGGAACGGAGTGGACTCAATATCTCCAACCGTACCGCCGATTTCGGTTATGACTATGTCCGTCTCCTGCGTTCTTGCGACGCGGTAAACCCTGTCTTTAATTTCGTTTGTGATGTGCGGAATTACCTGAACGGTTCTTCCATCATAGTCACCGTGGCGCTCTTTTGTGATAACCGACCAGTATATTTTACCCGTGGTTACGTTTGAGTTAATGCTCAAGTTTTCATCAATAAATCTTTCGTAATGTCCCAGGTCAAGGTCTGTTTCCGCACCGTCGTCCGTTACGAACACCTCGCCGTGCTGATACGGGCTTAATGTTCCCGGGTCAACGTTGATATAGGGATCAAACTTCTGCATGGTTACCTTGTAACCTCTCGCCTTTAAAAGTCTGCCCAAAGACGCCGCCGTAATTCCTTTTCCGAGTCCCGAAACGACTCCGCCCGTTACAAAAATATATTTGGTTGCCATAAGTATTTACCTTAACCTTTCCTGTGTTTATTAACAAATCGTTCTATTCTTTTGAGTGCTTCCTGAATGTTATCTATCGAATACGCATACGAACAGCGGACAAAGCCCTCGCCGCTTGCTCCGAACGCATTTCCCGGAACAACCGCAACATGCTCCTCCTGAAGGAGCGTGTTACAAAATTCCTCGCTCGACATACCCGTTGATTTTATGCACGGGAACACGTAAAATGCGCCGAGCGGCTCAAAGCACGATAACCCCATCGCACGAAAACCGTCAACTATACAGCGGCGGCGGTAATTGTATTCACGCACCATTTCCTCAACGTCCTCGTCGCAGTTTCTAAGCGCCTCTATGGCCGCAAACTGGCTCGTTGTGGGTGAGGACATAATTCCGTACTGATGTACCTTTGTCATCAGCTTGATTATGCGCTTGGGTCCCATTGCGTATCCCAGACGCCAGCCCGTCATTGCAAACGCCTTTGAAAAACCGTTTACAACGATAGTGCGCTCTTTCATTCCGTCAATTGCCGAAAAGACTGTATGCTTTTCCTCGCCGTAGCGAAGTTCTGCATAAATCTCGTCCGAAAGCACGAGAATGTTTGTGTCCCTCAAAACCTCGGCTATCGCCTCAAGATCCTCTTTTGACATAACTCCGCCCGTGGGATTATTGGGATACGGAAGAATAAGCAGTTTTGTTTTATCTGTTATCTTCTCTTTAAGCTCCTCGGGGAGCAGACGGAAATTGTTTTCCTCTTTCGTTTCAATCGGCACGGGAACGCCGCCTGCCATAACCGTAAGCGGCTTGTAGCAGACAAAGCTCGGCTCGGGGATAAGTACCTCCTCGCCCGGTCTTACCACACAGCGGATCATTGCGTCTATCGCCTCGCTGCCGCCGACCGTCACAAGCACTTCGTTTTTGTAATCATACTTTACGCCGAACTTCCGCTCGGTGTAATTGCAGATTTCTTTTCTTAATTCCGCAAGACCTGCATTTGCGGTGTAATGCGTTTCGCCCTTTTCGAGCGAATAAATACCTGCCTCACGGATTGTCCACGGAGTGGTAAAGTCCGGCTCGCCCACGCCGAGGGAAATAACGTCCTCCATTTCGGCAGCCATATCAAAAAACTTTCTTATCCCCGACGGCGGCAGACTGTCCACAACCGGGGATATAAGATTATCCAGATTTATCATAAAGTTATTACCTGTCTTGTATCCTTTTCATCGTCCTCGAATACAATTCCTTCCTCTTTGTATTTTTTAAGCACAAAATGCGTTGCTGTTGATATAATCGAATCCATCGGCGCCAGCTTGGAGGCGACAAACAGCGCCACGTCTTTCATCGATTTTCCTGAAATCGTTACCGCCAGGTCGTATGCGCCCGACATAAGAAACAGCGAACGCACCTGCGGATACTTGTAAATACGTTCCGCCACCTTGTCAAAGCCTTCGCCCCTCTGCGGAGTTATTCTCAGCTCGATAAGCGCCGTTACAAGGTCGATGTCCGTCTTGTCCCAGTTTACAATTGTTTTGTAGCCGACAATTATGTTCTGCTTTTCCATTTCACGAATTTTCTCGGAAACTTCTTCTTCGCTTATTCCGAGCATCTGCGCTATTTTTTCACGTGATACTCTGCCCTGCTCCTTGTCTAAAATTCTCAAAATCTCTTCCATCTTAACGCCTCCGAAAACCAATTTTTTTGACTTGCATATAAAAATCCGAACCGTTGACAAACCGACTGAGGTTTGTCTGCTTTGTTCGCCTGTCGGCAGACAGGCTCAAAAATTCTATTTATCTTATTATTATATATTAAATTGCGGAAAAATTCCATAGCTTTTTCAAAAAAAATTCAACAATTTTTTTAACGGCGCAATATGCTTTTTTAAACAAGCTTTGTTCAGCGCTCATTTTTGGCGTATTTTAAAGGAGAAATGCCTGCGTGCTTTTTAAAATCTCTCGAAAATTCGTATACGTTGTTGTAGCCGAGCGAATACGCTATATCTGCAACAGAGGAGTAGTCGCTTTTAAGCATTTCTTCGGCTTTTTTCATTTTAACCGAGCGGACGTATCTGATGGGCGAAAGTCCCGTTGTTTCCTTAAATAATTTTCTGAAATAAACTGTTGAAAGTCCCGTAACCGCCGAAAGCTTTTCGTTTGATATGCCCTTGTTGTAATTTTCGGCAATGTATTCGATTGCAGGGAGTATTTTCTGCTTTTTATCGGAGGGCAGATATTTTTGCTCGGCAGTTTTCATAAGCGAGGAGAGAAGTCCGTACAAAACGCTCATCTCGTCAAGCATAAAGGTCGGTTTTTTTACCGCTCTGCCGATTTCCGCTTTCTTGATTGCTTTAAGATACATTTCGCCGTTTTTGACGGGGAAAGAAAAAATCCCCGAACACGATTTTTCACATTCAAACTCTATAATTGCAAAATGCCCCGATTTGGTGCAATGCCACTCGTAATCACAGCCTTTCGGCAAAACGGCAATGTTATTGATGTCGGAAACGTAGGTTTTTCCGTTCGAGGTGTATATCGTTTCGCCCTCGTATTTGATTATAACCGCCCACAGGGGTCTGCTTTTTCTTTTTCCGTTTGCGTTTTTTTCGGAATACATCGTATATATTGAATGTATATTTTTTATAATCAAATCTGATAAAATATTGGTGTCCAATTTTTACACCCCTTTCCCTTAATAATATAGCATACACTTATATTAATGTCAATTATTTAGTATCAAATTTGATAAAAATATCAATACTGCTATTTACTCAATCCGTTTTGGTGCTATAATTTAGGCGAGGTGGTAAAAATGAAAAAGCTGACCGAAATAAACCCGCCGGCATTGGAGGGCGTTATACGGGAAAAATCGGCGCAGTCGGCAATTGCGGAAATTAAAAACTGTATGTATGACGGTGCGGATATGATTGATTTGCATATGTCGTGCCTTGAAAATGCGGATATAAAAACAATTATAGGCGCATCAAAGCTGCCCGTGCTTGCCTTAAATTACAATAAAAAATACGACTGGTCGGACTGCGGCTTATCCGAGGACGAGAGGGTAAAAACTTTTCTTGACGCCGTATCCGCCGGAGCGGCAGGCATTGATATGCAGGGTTACACATTTGATGCAAAATCAAAGGACGCCTTTTTCGGCGAGGACAAATACAGCTTTACAAAAGGAAATCCAAAAGAAATCGTAACCGACGGCAGTGTAATAGCAAAGCAGTGCGAATTTACAGAAAGAATTCATTCAATGGGCGCCGAGGTTTTATTATCCTGTCACCCCGCAATTCCGATGAATTGCGAACAGGTTGTCGAGCTGGCGCTGTTTCTGGAAAAGCGCAAGCCCGATATTATAAAAATCGTAACCCTTGCGGAGAATGAAAACGACCTTATCGAAAGCTTTAAAACTATGGCTATGCTCAAAAAAGAAGTAAAAACCGCCGTCAGCTATCACGCAAACGGCATTTCGGGAAGTTTGTCGAGAATTGTCAACCCGATTTTGGGAGGGCATATGGTTTTTTGCGTTGACCGCTACAATGATGGCAGTACCATGGAACAGCTTGATTTAAAAACGGCACGAACGGTAATTGATAATATGAAGAAAATAATGTGAGGCGGACGGAATGTTTAAAGGAAAAACGGTAATGGTTACGGGTGCAGGGAAAAACATCGGCAGGGAGATTGCACTGGATTTTGCAAAGTCGGGCGCAAACGTGATTGTATGCGATTATAACGGGGAATATGCAGAGGACACCGCAAAGGAAATAATGCGTATGGGCGCAGGGGCAATGACAGCCGTCTGCGATGTGCGTGACCGTGCAAAGATATTTGAATACGTCGGCAAGGCTGTGGAAAAAATCGATTTGGTTCACTGGAACAACGGCTTATGGGACGTTTTGCGGCTGAACGGCGATGAACCGCTTACGCCCGTTGATTATTATGTATATATGTTGGAAAGGGTACATAAAAAAATTAAATTATTCTTTCCCAACGCCAAAATAATCTTTGCCGCAACAACGCCTGTTATTGAAAAAAATTCATTTTACGGCTGGGAGCGCCGTAACACCGAAATAGAAAAATACAACAACGAGGCAAAAAAGCTGATGGACAGATTAGGAGCAGAGTTTAACGATTTATACGCAGTCGCAAAACGCTTTGATGAAAGCTGTTATGCCGACCGGACGCACTTTAACGAAAAAGGCGCAAGAATACTTGCAGATGAAATTATTAAAAAAATACAGGGGGAATATAAACAATGAAAACAGCATTTATTACGGGTGCGGGCGGATATATCGGCACACAAACATCGCTCACGCTTGCAAAAGAGGGAATTAATATTGCGGTGTGCGATATAAGCGAAAAATCGGTAAAGGCAACCGTGGATAAGGTCAATGCTTCGGGCGGAAACGCAAAAGGCTATGTTTCCGACGTGACCGATTTAAAGGATATTGAGAGCGCAATCCGAAAGGCGGCAAAAGATTTCGGCGGTCTTGACATTATGGTGCATATAGCAGGCGGAAGTGCGAGGATTGCAGGCGGAAGATACGTTCCGCTTGTCGAGCAGGAGGAGAGCGTTATAGACAGGGTTTTAAAGGTTAATCTTTACGGTGCGTTCTGGGCGAGCCGTGCCGCCGCAAAAATTATGATAGAGCAGGGACGGGGCGGAAAAATTATCAATTTTGCGTCTGCGGTCGGAATTAACGGCTTGGCAAACTGCTGTGATTATGCGGCGTCAAAGGGCGGTATAATGTCGCTGACAAAGGCGCTTGCAAAGGAACTCGGGCAGTATAAAATCAACGTAAATGCCGTTGCGCCGGGCGTTGTAATGCGCCCCGAGGAGGACAACAGCAGCGACAGGGCAACAAAAACAAATCTTTTGGGTGAAAAATGCACTGCGGAGGATATTGCAAATCTTGTGGAATTTCTATCGTCGGACAAATCACGCTTTGTCACGGGACAGACGTACGTATGCGACGGCGGAAGAACATTATCTATGAAAGGAACCGATTAATTATGAAAGCAATGCTTGTTGATGAAAACAAAAATCTTGTGTGGAGCGAGGTTGAAAAACCGACTCCGAAAGATGATGAAATTTTAATAAAAATCCACGCTGCGGCGCTTAACCGTGCGGATTTACTGCAAAGAAAAGGCACGTACCCCTCTCCGAAAGGCTGGCCCGAATGGCCCGGACTTGAGGTTTCGGGCGTTATCGAGGATATGGGCGGTACCGCAAAAAAGGAAAACGGAAAGAAAATCGGCGATAAGGTTTGTGCGCTTCTGGGCGGCGGCGGATATGCCGAGTATGTATGCGTACCATACGGAATGGTTATGGATATGCCGAAAAATCTGTCCTTTGAGGAGGCGGCGTCCCTGCCCGAGGCATACGCCACCTGTTATTTGAATTTATTCTACGAGGGACATCTGAAAGCGGGTCAGACCGCATTTATTCCTGCCGGAGCGTCGGGACTTGCCTCGGTTGCGATACCTATGGCAAAAGCATTCGGCGCAAGAGTAATAACGTCTGTTTTGTCGGACGAGAAAGCGGAAAAAATAAAAAATCTCGGTGCGGATATTATTATCAATTCGTCAAAACAAAGCGTATCAGAAATCCTGAAAGCCGAAGAAGAAAACGGACGCCCCGTAAATATGGCTATGGACTGCCTTTGCGGAAAGGAACTCGGCGAAAGTCTGCCGTATATGGCGGAGGGCGGATATTGGATAATCATCTCAACGCTTGCCGGAACGGAAACAAATATAAAACTGCGCCCGATACTCACCAAAGGACTGCATATTGTGGGAAGTATGCTTAGAAAACGCCCCTCGGAGGAAAAATCGAAATTACTTAAGGAATTGACCGAAAAGCTTTGGCAAAAGCTTGAAAGCGGCGAAATCAAGCCGTCCGTGTATAAGGTACTGCCTATCGAAAACGCCGATAGCGCTCATAAAATTCTGGAAAACGGCGAAAACGTCGGAAAGGTAGTATTAAGAGTGTGCGAAGATTAAAAAATACAGTTCTTCCGCTTATTGTGATGATGCTTTGGGGCTCGCTGTTCCCGTTTATAAAAACAGGCTACAGGGTGTTCGGAATTGATACCGGCAATACCGCCGATATTCTAATGTTTGCGGCATTAAGATTTGCCGTGTGCGGTATAATCGTATGCGTTTTTGCGTGCTTTTCAAAGTCAAAGCCGAAAATGCGGAATATTTGCAATATATGCCTTATGGGAATATTTGCGATTGTACTGCACTACGGCTTTACATATGTGGGACTTTCAAAAACCGACAGCGCAAAAACGGCAATCTTGAAACAGCTTGCACCGCTTTTGTTTGCGTGTTTTTCGTTTTTGTTCGTAAAGGACGAAAAATTTTCCCTGACAAAAATAATCGGTGCGGCTTTCGGATTTTGCGGAATAATTGCCATAAACGCAGGGAAATCGTTTCACGGATTTTCTTCGGGCGATATTTTGATTATTTCCGCATCGGTCTGCACCGTGATTTCAATGATAATAAGCGGCAGGAGCGCAAAAGAAGTTTCACCGTTTTGGATAACGGGCATTTCACAGCTTTTCGGCGGTGCCGTTTTGTTTATCATTTCCTCGGCAATGGGCGGAAAAATACCCGTATTCACGGTAAAATCGACGCTTGTGTTTGCATATATCTGCATTGCGTCGATAACAGGCTATACGCTTTTCTATTATGTTCAGCGCACGGCGGAGCTGTCAAAGCTGTTTATAATTAAATTTGCGGAGCCGCTTTTTGCATGTATATTCGGGGCGGTTCTCCTCGGCGAGGATATTTTTAAAATTCAGTATTTGGCTGCATTTGCATTGATTTCATCGGGAATTGTTTTGGGGAATATAAAAAGACATACAAAAAGACAGGCATAACGGGTGTTATCCCGTTATGCCTGTGTACACCACAGTCCGTGCTTGTTGCAGTATGCGTATACCTTGTAGCGTATTCCGTCGTCCACACCACGGAATATCACAATAGGGTCGTCACCCTTTTTCAAATGTACACGCCGACATTCGTTTTTGCCTTTTATTTCAATCCATAAAATGCTGTGTTCATTGCTCATCGGGTGCAGAACACGTCCCACACATACCGTCATACAGCCGTTTTCACGTTTTATTATCGGCTTGTGCTTTTCCGCAAGCGTTTCGTCCGTGTCGGCACGCATCATAAGCATGGGCTTTCCGCAGCACATAAGCTCGTCACAGCACTGCGGATTGAGCGCCTCCACCAACGTTTCACATTCCACACACTTAAAAAATCTCGATCCGTATTCCACTTGCCTTACCGCCCTTTGTATATTCAATTCAAAGACAAACCGCTAAACGGTTTGTCTTTTTTGTTATTGGGAGTTTGAGGTGCTAACCTCAAGTTTTGCGCCTGTCTGCGGACAGGCTGATTATATATGTAGTTTCGCCTTATACGGATTGTTTTATACTTTTAAAAAAAATCCGAAAAGAAAATAAATCCCAGTGCGGCAATGAGCAGTTTATCGTCACAATCGTCCATAAGCAGAATGAGAATTACGACAAGCAGAATAATATCATCGTTTGCCAGGTCTGCCAAAAAACCTCCCGCACTCTTTTTTTCGGGAGGTTTTTCTTTGGGCGGCGGCGGTTTCACGGACGGTTTTTCGCTGCGGTGCATAATCGGCTGCGGCATATTATTCATACTGTAGCTTCGGTACATTGTACATCTCCCCTTTTTATTTCATACGCATTATTCCCGTAAGCTTTGTGAGATTTAAAAGCCGCACGGCGTTGTCTATCGATTTTTGGCGGCTTGAACGCATATACGGCTTTAAAGACATCAGAAGATTAGACCTCGGATCGTTTCTGTCGTTTGCAAGCTTTGACATAATATCTTTCATCTGCATAACGTATTCAAGGCTGTTATTGTCCGTACCGCCGGCGGAAAGCGAGCCCATCACGCTTTTTATTTTGTCCTCGGCGTCGTCGCCGAGTATTCCCTTTAAGGTTTCCATTGCGTCTGCCATTTAAAACACCTCTATAAATTTTTAATGATTTTCATAATTTCATCGGGATTTAACCCCTGCATCTGCTTTTTCACCTTTTCGGAGTCCAACTTGTTAAATTCACGCATAAGCCGTTCTTTGTCGGCGCTGTTTAATTTGTTTTTTATGCTACGTCCCTGTGCGGAATTGAGAAAATCGTTTATTTCCTTAAGCTGATTTGAGTTAAAGCCTTTTAATATGTTTTCCAGTTTTGAATTCATAAAATCAAGTCCCCTCTTTATAAAATATGTCTTTACACATATTATATTCAACAGCATAAAAAAAGAGCCTGTACCTTTTGAATTTTGCAAAAAAACAACACAATCACCGCAAACGCATCGGTATGCATTTTCGGCAGGAGCAAGCCCCTGCCCTGCGAGGGGCGGTTTCCGCAAACAAAAAAAACCGAACTCACAGAGTTCGGTTTTTTCATTTATATGTTTTCTTCTTCTTTCTTGCCCTCCGCAAGCTCCGTACTGCATTTTAATATAAACGAAATCACAATAAATGCAACTCCGATAACAACCGAGTCGGAATTGCTCAAATTCATCTCGGCAATATTTGCAAAAAAGTGCTGAAATATTTCCTGTGCTATGTACGAAACAATCACCGCCGCCGCAGGAACGGCTATCGTTTTTATACCGAGCTTTAAAAGCTCGTTTGCGCCGTCAAAGGTAAATGGCGTACCGGCGTCAAGTTCGTGTATAAAATACAGGCGTGCCGACCGTGAAACGATAATCTCGCTTATGCACAGGATAAGCCCTATAACAATTGACGCATAAACCGTACCTATGCTTACTTTGCCCGTACTTTCAATAAAGTCCGCTACGGTACTTCCGCCGATTATCAGGCACAAAAGACCGATAACACAGCCGCAAGCGCCGATTATACAGCATACAAATGCAATCGTGCTTAAAATTTTTCCCGCCTTTGATAACCCCTGAAGTGTTTTTAAAGATTTCATATTAAATTCCCCCTTTATTTGATTTCCGCACCGCCGAATATGCAGCAGCCGTTTATTGTAACTTTTATCGGATTGTCAATGTTTCTTTGCGGTCTTTTGTCCGAAATTCCGCCGAACAGGCAGAAATTGTTCGTTTTGATTTCCACGTTCTCGGGAACGATAATCTCCGCACCGCCGCAGACGCAAAGCAAATCTATCTCGCTTCCGTCTTTAAGCTCCGCATCAATCAGATTGCATTTTGTTCCGCCGAAAATAGCGCATATTTTGGAACGATGTTCGTTTTCCTTAAAAACCCCCTCGGCTTGAACAATCTTTTCTTTAATCATCTTGGGTTTTTCCTTGCCGAGAACTTTCGCTATAAGCTTTATACCGATAACTATGGCAATTACGGGCAAAATAAGCTTCCATATTATATCGAAATCGATAATATCACGTGCGGCAAGCAACAGGAACACGCCTATTGCAAGCGCTATAATGCTTCCCGATTTGTCTTTTGACGTTAAAAGGCTGTACAGACTCGGTATGATTATAAACATAGTCCACCAGCCGTCAAGGGAAAAATCAAAGCTAACTATATTCAGCACGTCAAATGCATACAATACACCGCCTGCTATGAGCAGTGCCCCCAAAACAACTCCGAATAATTTTTTCATAATACTCTCCGTTTCTCCGCCAAAGGCGGTAAATCCTTTTTAATAAGCGCCATCATTGCGGCAAATTCGGTGCCGAGCATTTCGCTCAATTCCGACTCCGAAAAATCGCACGCACCCGTTGCACATAATGAGCCGAGCCCGAATGTGTATATCCACAAATTTTCAAAAACAAGTTTTGCGTTGCTTTGCTCAATCCCGTAATCGTTTATAATATAGTCTATGCACTCGTTTGCGAAATCCCCCAAAGAGGTGAACAAATCGTCAAAGCTTTTTACACCGCTGTTTTCCTGCATAAAAAGCAGTTGAAACAGCTTAGGCTCGCCTTTTGCGAATAAAAGCATCTGCATACCTGCGCTCTTAAATCTCAGCGGATACGCCGATGTTTTTTCGGCGTACTCCGAGAATTTCTTCTCTGCGGCGGCAATGACGGCGCTCCGCACCTCGTCCATACCGCTGAATACGGTAAAAATCGGTCTTGCCGATGAGCAGAGCGCATTCCCCAGTTCTCTCGCCGTAAGCGCATTCACGCCGTTTTCGCTCACCAGCTTAAGCGCCGTGCTTACTATCTGTTCTTTTGTGAATTTAGGTTTCGGCGGCATTTTTTGCCCTCCTTTAATGTAATAAAACATCTGTTTTGCAACGTTTGTTTTATTATAACATTTAATTGCCCGTTTGTCAACAGAATTGTTGACATCTTTTTTTATCAATGGTATAATGTAACAAAAAACGGAGGTTTAAATATGTTTTTAAAAGCAAACGATAAATCAATAAGATATACCGGCAGATGGGGTGAAATCGGTGAGAACAAAGTCACCACGGCTCCCGGCGGTATGATAGAAATTGCATACAGCGGCACTGCCGCCGTAATGCATTTTGATACGGGCTTCAGCGTACAGCCGTTTCCGCA
This sequence comes from uncultured Clostridia bacterium, assembly GCA_934481375.1. Taxonomy (GTDB): domain Bacteria; phylum Bacillota; class Clostridia; order UBA1381; family UBA1381; genus UBA4716. Next base: position 21,579 of record CAKSPN010000001.1, on the reverse strand, counting down.
TATATGGGTGTCTGTAGATAACGGCGCAAAGGTGGAAGTACCGCTTGACCGCGTTATAAGAGTCGAAGCGCCGACCGAGGGAGAACATCTTATAAAGGTGGTTTATAAAGGTGCTGTCGAAATGCACCATCGCTGGAACGGACCGCTTATCGGCAAGCTCAGCTTTGAGGGCGTCGAAGTTGAAAAAGGTGCGGAACTGCCGGCAGACGACAGAAAAATAATCGAATTTATAGGCGACTCGATTACGGAGGGCGTTTTGATAGACGCATTCTATAATTTTGATAAAAACAACGACCAGTACAACCGCCCAAATCAGGACGATTCAACCGCTACATATGCATATCTGACAGCCGAGGCGCTCGGAATGAAACCCGTTATTATGGGATACGGCGCAACGGGTGTTTGCGGCGGCGGCTGCGGTTCCGTGCCGAGAGCGGCATTGGCGTATCCGTATAATTTCGCAGGCTCGCCGGCAAAGGCGCAGGGTTCGGAAATAATCGTTATCAATCACGGTGCAAACGACAGAGGTGCGTCGGCTGAAGAATATACGCAAAGATATGCGGAATTTCTGGAATTGGTCAGAAAAATCAATCCCGACTCGAAAATTGTTGTGCTTTCGGCGTTCTGCAAAGCGTATCCGAAAGAGCTTAAAGCAACCGTTGAAGAATTTAACAGGAAAAACGGCGACAGTGTGTATTTTATAGATACCGACGGTTGGATTCCCGCCGAACCGCTCCACCCTCTGCGTGACGGGCATAAAATTGTTGCCGCACATTTAACGGAAGAATTAAGGAAGATGTTTTCATTATGATCAAAAAAGAGTATAAAAAATTAAAGTATATCATTTCTCTGCCCGACGGATACGAGGAGGGAAAAAAATATCCCGTTATTTTTTTCCTGCACGGTGCGGGAACACGCGGAGATGATTTTGACAAGCTGGCGGAAAATCCGTATTTTGAATATCGCAAACAGCGTGACAAATTTCCGTTTATAACCGTTGCACCGCAGTGTTATGCGGATACCTGGTTTGAGATTTTCGAGCAGATTATTGACCTTGCAAAGTTTGTTTATAATGCGGATTTTACCGATAAATCACGGTTTTACGGTATGGGCGTAAGCATGGGCGGTTACGGAATATGGCAGTTGGCAATGACTCTGCCGCAGATTTTTGCGGCAATTGTTCCGCTGTGCGGCGGAGGAATGTACTGGAACGCCGCACGGTTGAAGGACGTACCCGTATGGGCGTTTCACGGTGCGGACGATGACGTGGTTTTATGCACCGAAAGCCGTAAAATGACGGACGCCGTAAACAAATGCGGAGGAAGTGCAAAGCTTACGGTGTTTGAGGATTGTATGCATAATTGCTGGAACAGGGTTTATGCCGAAGGAAAGGCATTTGACTGGCTCTTGGAAAACACAAACAAAGGCTTTTCCGAAACGGAAAAGCTTGACGGCAGTAAGGATTTTGGTTAATGAGGTGATATTATGAGCGTTCTGGAAATGATAAAAACAAGAAGAAGTATCCGAAAATTCAAGTCCGACCCGATACCGGAGGAAATCCTCGGAAAAATCATAGAGGCAGGCGTGTACTCCGCAACGGGGCGCAATGCGCAATCGCCGATAATAATAGCGGTGACGGATAAGAAAATGCGTGACAGGTTTTCGGAAATGAACAGGAAAATCGGCGGCTGGGAGGAGGGCTTTGACCCGTTCTACGGCGCACCGGCAATACTTGTTGTTCTGGCGGATAAATCACGCTCCACAGCCGTGTACGACGGAAGTCTTGTTATGGGAAATCTTATGCTTGAGGCGCACGAGCAGGGTATCGGCAGTTGCTGGATACACCGTGCAAAAGAGGAATTTGAGTCGGAGGAGGGAAAGGAAATATTAAAATCTCTCGGGATTGAGGGAGATTATGAGGGCATAGGTCACTGCGCCCTCGGCTATATTGACTGTGAATATCCCGATGCACCGGCAAGAAAAGACAATTGGGTGTACAGAATATAAAAGCACACATATGCCGTAGAAACGCATACCGTACAGAATAACGTTTCGGGTCGATGAAGACATCGGCCCCTACCGAAAAATTGTATACATTGCTCCCGTTTTCGGCAGGAGCGGCACCGGTGTTGGTTTTGGGCGGTGCGGTTTGCAACCATGTAAAAACAAATGCGAGCCTTTATCGGCTCGCATTTTGTTTTTACTTATCTTTACCGCAGCAATGCTTATACTTCTTGCCGCTGCCGCACGGACACGGATCGTTTCTGCCGACTTCCTTTTTGTCAGCCTTCGCCGGCTGCTTTTTAAGCGAGCCGTCACCGCCGGTATCCATCGGCTTTGCAACCTGTTCACGTTCAATCTTAATTCTCGGCATTGCAAAGAGCAGGTATCTTACCGTATCTCTCTTTATAGCCTCGAGCATTCCTTCGTAAAGCTCCGAGCCGACATTTCTGTATTCCACAACGGGATCGTGCTGACCATATGCACGCAAGCCGATTTCACGCTTAACGTGTTCCATTTCGTCAAGGTGATCCATCCAAAGCGTGTCAACAACACGGAGCATAATAACTCTCTCAAGTTCACGCATAGCCGGACCGAATATTTCCTCCTGCTGTGCATATCTCTTTTGTGCGATTTCAAGAAGCATATTCTTTACGTCGTTCTTTGTTATTGTTTCAAGGTCGGAGTCGGAAATCACAAATTCTCCGTCCGCACGCAGATATGCGTTGGCAAACTCCGTAAGAGCATGAATATTCCATTCCTCGGGAATTTCCGAAATTCCTATATAATCGTCCACAGCCGAATTTATAATTGACTCCATCATCTGCTGTATCGTGCCGTGAATATCCTCGCCGTCAAGCACCATCTGGCGCTGTTTGTATATAATCTTACGCTGTTCGTTCATAACCTCGTCATACTGCAGAACGTGCTTACGTGAATCAAAGTTTCTGCTTTCGAGGTTTTTCTGAGCGTTTTCTATCGCTCTTGTGAGCATTTTCGCTTCGATCGGCTCGTCCTCCTCAAGACCGAGTCCGTTTACCATTGCCTTAACTCTGTCGCTGCCGAAAATTCTCATCAAATCATCATCAAGTGAGAGGAAAAATCTCGATGCACCGGGGTCGCCCTGACGTCCGGCACGTCCTCTTAACTGATTGTCGATACGTCTTGACTCGTGGCGCTCCGTACCTATTATGAATAATCCGCCCAAAGTCTTAACCTCGTCACGCTCCGGCTGAATTTCCTTCTTGAACTTTTCGTTAAGTTCCTTAAAGGTGTTACGTGCGTTTATGATTTCTTCATCATCTGTTTCCGCAAAACCTGTAGCCTCGTTAATAAGTTCCTCGCTGAAGCCTTGCTTTGCCATTTCGTGCTTTGCCATATATTCGGCATTACCGCCGAGCATAATATCAGTACCACGGCCCGCCATATTGGTTGCTATCGTAACAGCACCTTTTTTACCTGCCTGTGCGATTATTTCGGCTTCTTTTTCGTGGAATTTTGCGTTTAATACCTCGTGCTTTATGCCCTCACGCTTTAATAATGCGCTTAAAAGTTCCGATTTGTCAACGTTTACCGTACCGACAAGCACCGGCTGTCCCTTTTCGTGACATTCCTTTATTTGCTTGATAACTGCCATAAATTTGCCCCTTTCCGTTCTGTATACGGAATCGTGCATATCCTTTCGGATAACGGGTTTGTTTGTGGGAACGGCAACAACGTCAAGCTTGTATATGTGCTGGAATTCCTCCTCCTCGGTCAGAGCAGTACCCGTCATACCCGAAAGCTTGGAGTACAGTCTGAAGAAGTTCTGGAATGTGATTGTCGCAAGCGTTTTCGATTCATTTTCTATCTTAACGCCCTCTTTTGCCTCTATAGCCTGGTGCAGACCGTCGCTGTAACGTCTGCCCGGCATAATTCTTCCCGTAAATTCGTCAACTATAAGCACCTGACCGTCTTTTACAACGTACTGCTGGTCACGGTGCATTACGCCGTTTGCGTGCAAAGCCTGGTTAATGTGGTGCTGTAACTGCATATTTTCCGGGTCGGAAAGGTTTTCCACGCCAAATCCCTGCTCCGCCTTTTTTACGCCACGCTCGGTAAGCGTTGCGGTTTTTGCTTTTTCGTCCACGATGTAGTCTGCGTCAACGTCAACATCGAGAGTTTTGTCATCATGTTCGGTGAGTACAAGCTTTTTCAAGCGCTTTACAAACATATCCGCAACTCTGTAAAGGTCGTTTGCGTCCGAACCCATACCCGAAATAATAAGCGGAGTTCTTGCCTCGTCTATAAGAATGGAGTCCACCTCGTCCACGATGGCATAATTGTGTCCGCGCTGAACCATTTCTTCCTTGTGGACAACCATATTGTCACGCAGATAGTCAAATCCGAGTTCGTTGTTTGTGCCGTAGGTTATGTCGCTTGCATAAGCCTCGCGGCGCTGTTCGTTGTTAAGGTCATGGATAATAAGACCCACGCTCATACCGAGGAAACGGTAAACCTTTCCCATCCATTCGCTGTCACGCTTTGCAAGATAATCGTTTACGGTAACTATATGTACCCCTTTTCCGCTCAATGCATTAAGATATGCCGGCAGTGTGGATACGAGAGTTTTACCTTCACCTGTTTTCATTTCGGCAATACGTCCCTGATGCAGGATAACGCCGCCGAGTACCTGAACGTAGAAGTGCTTCATTCCGAGTACTCTCCAGCTCGCTTCACGCATAACCGCAAATGCTTCGGGGAGAAGATCGTCAAGAGTTTCCCCGTTCTTAATGCGCTCTTTAAATTCGCCCGTTTTGGCTTTCAGCTCCGAGTCAGACAGCTTTGCCATATCCTCCTCAAGCGCCATTACCTTGTCCGCAATCGGACGCACACGCTTTAATTCCCTGTCCGAATATGTTCCGAACAATTTATCGAATAAATTCATAGTAACCTCCTAATGGCATATAATGCCCGTCATTAAACAGTTATATCTATTATAACACATCTTTTCAAGGATTACTACTGTTTTTTGTAAATTTTTCGTAAACAGCAAAAAAAAACTGTAAGGCGGAGTGCAAAAGCACTCCGCCTTGCAATTGTCAGCAGCAGGGATCGCACGGGTCGCAGCACTTGCGCTCACGCTCACAACAGCAGTCGTTTCCGCCGCCGAATAATCCGCCGTCACCGCAGCAGCAAACCACCAGAACGATAATTATTAAAATCCATATCCACTGATCGCTGCCGCCGCCGCAGTTGTTTCCGAATAAACCCATAAGAAAACCTCCTTTTATACATATCTGACGGCAAAATTGCCCTTCAGTTAGTGTATAGTATGCAGTAAAAGAGATTTGTGTTACCGGGGACTTCACCGCTCGGAGTACATATGTTGTCCATTCCGCACTGTTTTTATAAAGTCACAAAAAAGCTGCGGCATATTTTGCCACAGCTTTCAGACTGCAGACAAACCTTAAACGGTTTGTCTGCTTTGTTATTGGGAGTGTGAGGTGCTGACCTCGGCACTTATATTATTGATTTAAGCCTATCATTACGTGACAGAAAAATTCCCCGTGTTCCTCGCTGAATTCGATAAATCCGTCATATTTATCCACGGTGGCACGAACGGTTCTTAAGCCTATTCCGTGATTTTTCTTATTTGACTTTGAAGTCTGAAGAGTTTTGTTTTCTTCAAGCACCGAGTCGTTTATGCTGTTTGAAATAACCGCCGACATATATTCGCCCTCCGTGGTGACGGTTAAGGAAATATGTCTCTTCTTCGTTTTCTCCGCCGCCTCTACGGCGTTATCGAGAAGATTTCCGAAAAGCACCGCAATGTCAAAATCCTCCATACAGTCTAAGGCGTTATCGTCGTATTTTACCTCCATATATATGTGCTTGCGGCGGCAGACTGCAAGTTTCGCATTAACTATTGCGTCAAACGCCTCATTATCGGTTTTTACAAAGCTCTGCATATCGGGGATATATGTATCTATAAGATCGTCCACATATTGCTTTGCGTTATCGCAGTTCCCCTCCTCGATATATTTGCGGATTATAAGCATCTGATTTTTTATATCATGCTTTACCGCACGCATCTGATTTACAAACGCCTCCGACGCCTCTATATTTCGTTTTGCGTCGGCGTTTTGCTGTTCTAAGAGATTAAGTTTCATTCTTGTTTCGTAATCCTTGTTAAGCACGCCGAAGAAATAGTACATCATAACATTCGCAAGAACGATGCATACCATTCCGAAAGCGACGTATTGCATTATATCATGATGAAGCATTGCCGCTTTAAGCAAAAATCCCAGAGAAATAACCGATATTGCAGGTACAAACATAAGCATAAGCCATGTTTTCTCATCAATCGGGTTTTTTTGCTTGTATTTCAGCATTGCCCATACAAATACTATAAGTACAACCTTCGTGGTAAGTACAAATATAATTCTCACTGCATTAAATGAATGTATAAGCTGTGCCGGGTTATAACCGAGCAAATTGCAGAAAACCATATTTGTAACTATGGCTATTCCGTAAAGTATAGCCTGTGTAAGTATCGCAACCCATATTTTAAGCACAATACTGCCTTTCAGCTGTATAAGGGCGTATACAAAATATATCAGTACCGGTATGTATGCGCCTATGGTTTCAAGCGTAACATAATGGTTCATAATGCACAGCTCTGCAAACAACACAAACCATGTTGTAAAAAAGCCTATATATTTCCTTGCCCCCGTGTACTTACAGCCGAGATATTGGGTGATAAAAAATACCACAATAAACATCTCGAGCGCATTGATGCCTACTTCAAAGATTGTTTCCAACATAATTACTTGCTCCTTATATATTTTTGAAATTCCGCTCGTACGTTATCCAGTCGGCTTCTGCTCACATTAAGCCGTGTTCCGTCTGTCAGAACCAATTCACGGCTTGTGATTTTCGATATAAACCGACAGTTTACAATTATTCCGCTGTTTATGCGAATCATATGCATGGGGTAGACTTGATCGTATGCGTCAGATATTCTGCACCGTGTCATAATGTCATCGGAGCCGTTACGCTTTATGCATATATTGTGTCCCACCGCCTCAATATACATAAGGGTATTCATATCCAAACGGAGCGAAGATGAATTTGTTTTAAATTCAAAGCGTCCGTCATGCTTTTTGCGCACCGAATCTATTTTATTAAGCAATCTCGGCATAACAAATTCCAGGTCGTCGGGGTGACTTTTCCTGACAAAGCCGACAGGGCGGTACTCAAAAGAACGAAAAACCATATCCTCGTGCGATGTAACAAATACAATAAGTACATCGGGATCCAGTTCGTACAGTTTTTCCGCAACGGAGAAACCGTTCATATTTGGCATATTTATGTCAATAAGCACAGCGTCCGCTCTTTTTTGAGCATAATACTCTATCAGCTCCGCACCGTCCGTAAAATCCTTTGTTCCGTAATTAATGCCGCCGGCCGTTACCGAGCGCATTTGTTTTTTGATTTCGTCAATAAACTCCTGTTGATCGTCACAAACATAAAATCTTATTTTATCCGTGTTCATATTGCCGCTCCCAAAATATATCCTATTTGATATTATAATACTTTTTTCCTTATTTTTCAAGACAATTTTTTACAAGTCGCCAATATAACAGCTAACCGGCTTTTATTTGATAGATATTTTGTATATTTTTCCGTTTTTTGAGGGGTTGTGTTGTGTTTACCGCAAAAAGGGTATATAATAGATATGTTAAATTTGCGCCGAAAGGCACGGAAGGTAATGATATTATGATAAAACGTGAAAATATAAGAAATATAGCAATAATCGCACATGTCGACCACGGCAAAACAACGCTCGTTGACGCAATGCTTGCGCAGAGCGGTACGTTCCGTGAAAACGAAGCGGTTGAGGAAAGAGTTATGGACTCGAACGACCTTGAGCGTGAGAGAGGAATTACAATTCTTGCAAAGAACACCTCTCTTTATTACAAGGGCGTGAAGATCAATATTATAGATACTCCGGGACACGCCGATTTCGGCGGCGAGGTGGAGCGCGGACTTGAAATGGTGGACGGCGTTCTGCTTTTGGTAGACGCATTCGAGGGCTGTATGCCGCAGACGAGATTTGTTCTCTCAAAGGCGCTGGCGCTTAATCTTAAGCCGATAATCGTGGTAAACAAGGTTGACCGTCCCAATGCCAGACCGTATGAGGTGGTTGATGAAATACTCGATTTGTTCATTGATTTGGGCGCAACCGAGGAACAGTTAGACACGCCCGTAATATATGCTTCGGGACGTGACGGCTGGGCAACGGCGGAGTATGATCCCGAAAATCCCAAAGAGGACTTGAAGGAGCTGTTCGAGCTTATTTTAAGAGAAATTCCATGTCCGAACTGCGAAGATGACGCACCGTTCCAGATGCTTGTTTCGAATATAGATTATGATGATTACACGGGCAGAATTGCTGTCGGCAAGATACAGCGTGGACGTATCACAACGGGTATGCCGCTTTCGATATGCCGCCATAACGGCAAGGTGGATCACGCAAAAGCGACAAAGCTTTACACATTTGAGGGGCTTACAAAGGGAGTTACCGACGAAGTGGGCGCAGGCGACGTTGTCGCAATATCGGGCATTACCGATATAAACATAGGCGAAACGGTGTGCGACACGAATACTCCCGAAGCGCTGCCGTTCGTAAAGATAGACGACCCCGTGCTTTCGATGACGTTCAGCGTAAACGACAGTCCGCTTGCGGGTAAAGAGGGAAAATTCGTAACGTCACGCCATCTGCGTGAGAGATTGTTCCGTGAGCTTGACTCAAATGTCAGCCTGCGTGTTGAGGAAACCGACTCCACCGAGGCGTTCACCGTTTCGGGACGCGGCGAACTGCATCTTTCGGTGCTGATAGAAAATATGCGCCGTGAGGGATATGAATTTCAGGTATCAAACCCGGTTGTTATTTTCAAGGAAATAGACGGCAAAAAATGCGAGCCTATAGAGCGTCTTACGGTTGACGTTCCCGATGACTGCACAGGCGTTGTTATGGATAAGGTTATTCAGCGAATGGGTTCGATGACAAATATGACGCCGACGGCGCAGAACTATACACGTCTTGAATTTCTCATACCGTCGAGAGGACTTATCGGATTTAGAAGCGAGATTATGACCGCAACAAAGGGTACGGCTATCGTAAACAGTATTCTGGAATGTTACGAGCCTGTAAAGGGCGAGTATCACGGACGTTCGAGAGGTGCGCTGATTGCGTGGGAGGACGGCGAAACGATTACCTACGGCTTGTTCAACGCACAGGAGCGCGGTACGCTTTTCCTCGGTCCGAACGTGAGAGTGTATGAGGGAATGATTGTCGGCGAAAGCTCCAGACTGGAGGATATAACGGTTAATGTGTGCAAGAAAAAGCACGCAACAAATACACGTGCGTCAGGCTCGGACGACGCATTAAAGCTTGTTCCGCCGAAAGAAATGACGCTTGAGGAATGTCTTGATTTTATCGCAGAGGACGAGCTTTTGGAGGTAACTCCGCAAAATCTGCGTATGAGAAAGAGAATTTTAAAAACAGATTTGCGTGCCAAGGAAGCCGCAAAAAAGAGAAGATAAAAAATTAACCGCCGATTGGATTTTAAATTCAATCGGCGGTTGTTTTTTCGGAAAATGAACCTTTCGGTAACGGTATCCGTCTATATAAGTGAAACACAGACAAAAGGGGGAGATGATGTGGACGGGTTTGAGAACTTGTTGGAAGCAGAGCGTGTTTCTGTGGCACGGTTTGTGAGATTTCGGATAAGTTCCAAAGCAGATGCGGACGATGTGTTGCAGGAGGTATTCCTTACAGCGTATCGGAAATTTCATCAGCTGAAGAATAAGGACTCATTCAAAGCATGGATTATCAGCATAGCAAGAAACAAATGCAATGATTATTTCAGAAAAAAAGCCGCCCGGTACGAAATCCCGATTGACGGGCTGACAGAAAAGGAACTATCGGACGGCAGGCATGGTGTTTCCGTAATTAATACTGTAAGAACAACGCTGAGTTTGCTCGGTGATAAGGATAAGCAGATCCTTTACCTTTACTTCTGGAAAGAGATGCCGCAAGCGGAAATCGCAAAACAACTTAATATCCCTGTCGGGACCGTAAAAAGCAGACTGCATACAGCAAAACAAAAATTCAAAAGTAAGTATCCGTATCGCATTGATGTATCGAAAGGAGAACTCTATATGAAAAAATTACCCGAATTTATTCCCGAATATAAAATCGAAGCAAGTACCGAAGCTCCTTTTGAGGTTAAATGGGAGGAGCTTATGGGTTGGTTTTTAGTACCCAAGCTCGGCGAAAAAATTTCCTGGGGTACGTATGATATTCCGTCCCGAAAGTGCAGCCATATATACGATATGCAAGTTACCGGCAAAGCTAAGGTTCACGGCATTGAGGGCGTGGAACTGACCGCACGGGAAACCTCCTGCTCCGATAAAAATAAAACAATAAACCGTACATTTGTTGCACAGCTCACCGACACGCATTGCCGTTATCTTGCAACATTCAGAAATGACGGCGATGTCCGCAATTATATCACATTCCTTGACGGTGATGAATTTCTGTCCGACTGGGGATTTGGCGAAGATAATTGCGGCAATGAAACCAATTTGGTACCCAAGGGCGATATTAAGAGAACGGGCACAATTGTTTCAAGCGCAAACAAAGATTTTCTGCTGGACATCGTAGGACATTACACCGTTACGATTGGCGAAAAAAGTTATGATACCGTCTGCGTGATGAATATTGATGCCTGTGGCTGCGGTGTAGTATCGGAGCAGTTTTTGGATAAGAACGGAAGGACAATTCTTTGGCGCAGATTTAACCGTGACGACTGGGCTGTCGACCGCTATAAAATGCCGTGGAGTGAGCAGCTCCCGAATAACGACAGGCTTACCGTAAACGATACAACCTATGTTCACTGGTACGATTGCATCACCGATTATATTCTCTGATTAAACAACACGGCAGGGATCAAATCCCTGCCGTGAAATCATTTGTTTTCTTTCGAAATTGTTTCCGCATATCGCACTGTTTCCATTGCGTCCTTTGCGTATTTGTCAGCGCCTATCATATCGGCGTATTCCTTGTTCAATACAGCGCCACCGACAACGGTTCTGCACCATGGCGTTTCCTTTTTCAAAAGCTCTATCGTTTCCGCCATGTACGGAACGGTTGTTGTCATAAGCGCACTCAATCCGCATACGGGGGCGTGCAGTTTTTTCACCGCTCCGCATATGTCCTCCGGCGGAACGTCGCGTCCGAGGTCGATAACCTCAAAGCCGTAATTTTCAAGCAGTACCTTGACAATGTTTTTGCCTATGTCGTGTATGTCGCCCTTGACCGTGGCGATTACAACGGTGCATTTTTTCTCCTGCGTGCCGTCTGCGGCAATAAGGCTTTTTACCTTTTCAAACGCACTCTTTGCCGCCTCGGCGCTCATTAAAAGCTGGGGGAGGTAAATCCGCTTTTCCTCAAATCCCTTTCCGGCAATGTCAAGAGCGGGTATTATTTCGTTGTTTACTATTTCAAGCGGAGGGACGGTTTTCAAAAGCTCGGCGCAGATAGCCGCCGCCTTGTCCTTAAGTCCGTGTACAACAGCGTCCTGTAATTCCGATGCCCCTGCGGATTTGTCGGTTTTTTCCTTTTTTTCAGCAGATGCGGACGCCGAAATGTCATATTCTTCGGCAAAATTTATATATCCGAGACAATTTTTGTCCATTCCGTGGAGCGTTAAGAACGTGTAGTACGTTTTTAACATATCAATCGAATACGGGTTTATGATTGCCGAGGTAAGCCCGTTTTCAAGCGCAAACGCAAAGAAATTTGCGTTTACAACGCCCCTTGCGGGTAACCCGAACGAAATATTCGATACGCCCAAAACGGTGTTCACACCGAGTACATTGTGTATATAATTGAGCGATTTAAGCGTTGTGAGCGCCGCACGTGAGTCCGCACTGACCGCCATACACAGCGTGTCGAACACAATATCCTTTTTCTCTATGCCGTACTTTTCCGCTTCGGCGAGGATTTTTTTCGCTATTTCTATTCTGCCCTCAGCGGTTTCGGGTATACCGCCCTCATCAAGCGTGAGCGCAACAACCGCACCGCCGTATTTTTTCACGAGCGGAAAGACGGCGTCCATAACCTCTTTTTTGCCGTTGACGGAATTTATCATGGCTTTGCCGTTGTATCGGCGCAGAGCGCTCTCCATTGCCTCGGGCGAGGAGGTGTCAATCTGTAAAGGCAAATCAATAACCGCCTGCAGTTCACACACAACATCGGTAAGCATTTTTGTTTCGTCAATGTCGGGAAGTCCGACGTTCACGTCAAGGATATGCACGCCCTTGTTCTGCTGATTTATTCCCTCTTGCAGAATGTAGCCTATGTCGTTTTCCTTGAGCGCCTGTTTAAAGCGCTTTTTGCCCGTGGGATTTATTCTCTCGCCTATCAGAACGGGGTAATCGCTTATTTCCACCGCATGCGTGTATGACGATACAAGCGTGCGGCTTTTCTTCCCGATCGGCTTAAACGGCAGATTTTTTGTTTTTTCCACCGCTTTTCTGATGTATTCTGGCGTTGTTCCGCAGCAGCCGCCTATTATGCTCACTCCGCATTGCGCAAGAGCGTATATGTCCTCCGCAAATTCGTCCGCACCGACATCATAGTACGTTCTGTTGCCGTCGCTTACGGGCAGCCCTGCGTTCGGCTTTAATATGACGGGCAGGGAGGAGTATTTTATTATTTCCTTTATAACTCCGGCAAGCTGTTTCGGTCCAAGCGAGCAGTTTGCGCCGATTGCGTCAACGCCCATTCCCTCAAGCATAGCCGCCATTGCGGCAGGCGATGCGCCTGTCATAAGCTTGCCGTCCTCGCCGTATGCGTTGGATACGAATACGGGCAGATCGGAGTTTTCCTTTGCCGCAAGCGCCGCCGCTTTTGTTTCGTAGCTGTCGTTCATCGTTTCAATAAATATCAGGTCTGCTCCGCACTGAGCGCCGATTTCAACGGTTTTTGAAAAGACTGTTACGGCTTCTTCAAAATCAAAATCGCCGTAAGGCTTTAAAAGCCTTCCCGTGGGTCCTATGTCTAGCGCAACGTATTTTTCTTGGTTTCCGCCCGAGAGCATAGCGGCTTTTTTTGCGTTTTCTATGGCGTGCTTTATTATTTCAAAAAGCTCCGTTTCGGAAAATTTAAGCGTGTTTGCGCCGAAGGTGTTTGCGTTTACTATGTTACTGCCGGCGTCGAAATATTCCTTGTGTACCTCGGTTATCACGTCCGGGTGCGAAATATTCCAAAGCTCGGGGAGTTCCCCTGCTTTAAGCCCACGCTCCTGCAGGAGCGTGCCCATTCCGCCGTCAAGATAAACCGTTGATTTTTTTATTGCCTCTCTTATGTTCATAACCTACCCCCGCAGTTTACAGTCTGTTTTTTCGCAGTATTCGCACATTTCGGAGCGTTTTCTGCAGTTTGTGTTGCTTATTCCCATTATCGCCGTAACCGATTTTGACGGTGACATAAACAGGTTGTCGTTAAGCGAAATGCCGATTTTTCTGTGGCAGTCAAGCACGGAAAAAATATTTTTCTGCAATTCAAGCGGTAAATCTCCGTAGCCGGGACTAAATCTCGGACGTGTGTATTTCCCCGAAAGTTCCGCCGCAAAATCGTCGCAAAACGCATTGCACAGCGTTTCTATGCGCTCCGTGCCTATCGCCTGGAATATAACCGATTTTGACGGCGCAATTTTAGCATACTTGGCAATCAGCCTGTCGGTTTCAATGCCTGCCGTTGCGGCAAAAAGTATTATGCTGTCACAGCCGTTTAAGTTTATTTTGAGCGATTTGCTGTCCGTTTTTGCAAACGTGAGGTCGAGCGTTTCGCCGTTAAGCGAAACGGGAAATTCACGGTAGCACACCTTGAACGAGGCGCTGTATTCGCCGATACATTCGTCCAAAAGCGCACCTATTTCCTCCGACTCCTCTTTCACGCCGGCATAGCGGAGTATTTCTTTTCTGTTGTACGGCAGATCGCCGTAAAATTTCACAAAAATCTTATCAAGCATCTTTTCCCAATATATCCGATAAATTATTCTTAATCTGCGCCGCCACGTCGGGTTTGTTCATTGAATAGACGTGTACGTGCGTTATTCCGTTTGCGTATAAATCTATTATCTGGTCGGTTGCGTATGCAATGCCGGCTTGCTTCATTGCGTCGGGATATGCGCCGAACTTGTCGATAAGGCTCTTGAACCTCTGCGGCATAAACGAGCCTGAAAGCTTGATTGCACGCTCAACCTGGTTTGCACGTGTTATGGGCATAATACCTGCGATTACGGGCACTGTTATGCCTGCTTCACGGATTTTGTATAAAAATCTGTAGAGGAGGTTGTTGTCAAAAAACATCTGCGTGGTAAAGAACTCACAGCCTGCCTCTGCTTTTTCTTTGAGGTGAAGAATATCGTCACGGCTGTCCGCACTTTCGGGGTGAACCTCCGGATAGCACGCACCGCCTATGCAGAAATCGGAGCTTATTTTTTTGATTTCGTAAATCAAATCGGTTGCATGGCGGAAATGCCAGCCGCTCCTGTCACTGTTCATCATTTCGGGCGGAATATCGCCTCTTAACGCCATTATGTTTTCAATTCCTGCGTCCTTAAAGCGGTTTATCATAGTATGCACCGTTTGCTCGGTGGACGATACGCACGTAAGGTGCGCAATTGACGGAACGTTGTATGTATCGCTTATGTTTTTCGCCATTTCGAGCGTGTATTTGCTTGTGCCGCCGCCTGCGCCGTAGGTGACGCTCATAAATGACGGATTAAGCTTTGCAATTTCCTCCGAGGCGTATTTCACACTGTCATATGCGGCGTCGGTCTTGGGCGGAAAAATCTCGAAAGACAGCGAAAACTTTTTTTCTTTGAGCAGATTTGTAATTTTCATAGCGACCCTCCAATTGTTTTCTGCGGTCGGGCATAATGCGCCCATTTTCATTTAGTATATCACAAAAAGGCTGTGTTTGCAATAAAAAAACACCGCAGGTGCGGTTTTTTTTGCCCCGTGCGGCGCATTTTTCGGTTTTCGCAAATGCGAACAATTACCGGTAGGGGTCGATGCTCTCATCGACCCGAAATGCGGTTCAGCAAAATGCAAACGCCGTCCGCACAAAAAACCACCGCAAACATTTTGTCTGCGGTGGTTAAAACAGCGGTTATTCGCTGAAAAATCTGCTTAACATTACTGCCGCCTCGGCTCTTGTTGCGGTATTTTTCGGCAAAAGCGAGTTATTCTCGCTGCCGCCGATAATTCCTGCGCCGACAATATATCCCATTGCCTCAGCCGCCCATTCGGAAACGTCACTATAATCGGCAAAGGTCGCGAGATCGCCCTTTTCGGGGAGATTTTTTGCGGTTGCTTTTGCGTAATTGTAAAGCATTACGGCAAGCTGTTCACGTGTTATGCTGTCGGTCGGGGAGAAAGTTTTCTCACCCGTGCCGGAAACGATTTTCTTCTCATTTCCCCAGCCTACGGCTTTTTCGTACCAGCTCCCGGGCAAAACATCGCTAAAATCAGCCGCCGCACTTTCGGGCGAGCCGTCCTTGCGGTAGAGCATGGTTATCATCATAGCACGGGTAAGGCTTTCGTAAGGCGAAAACACGCCCTCGTCCGTTCCGCTCATAATCCCGTTTTTGTATGCAAAATTAACGCCGCTACAGAACCAGTCGCTTTCCTTTACATCGGTAAACGGGTTGCTTTTTGTTATGCTTTCCAAATCAAATTCGGGAAGCGCGGCGTTATCGTCAACCGTCATACCGTCCGCAAATACCGCCGTGCTTGTTAAAAGAACGGCAAGCAGTATACTTAAAATCTTTTTCATAATTTTTATTCCTTTCAGCTTTTACTCTCCGCAGTCATCGTAAAATTTAACGCCCTTTTTCACCAGTTTCATAAACACGGGCGATACCGCCACGATAAGGAGCATTATAAGGTGAAAAATCACTGCCGACAATCGGTTGGATAACGAATACCCGAACGCAATCGCCCACAGCTTTGTTATGCCGAAAACCCACGTGTATTCCGCAGACGGCAGTATAAAAACGGCAATCATACTAAAAGCGGCAAAGACGGCGTATCCGCCGAGGTTTACCTTGAGATATGCCTTGGCGTCGCTTATATCCACATAGCATTGCCACAAGAGATATGAGTTCACAACGATGAACAGTATACTTGCCGCAAACAAAATCATTGTGCAGTTGAATACCGTCAGCCGTACTTTGCCGGACATAAACACGAGCGAGCATATAAACGACAGTATTCCGCAGATGATTGTCTGCTCGGCAAAGCGGAGCAAGATTAATTTTCTTAACATTATGTTTGTCCCTTTCCGTTAAAACAAAGGAGCTGTTTTTTGCAACAGCCCCTTGCTTTTTATGTTTTAGTTAAACGGATTGATTGTTATGTCTGTGCCGTTTGCAAAGTTGATGTTTGCGCCCTCGCCGGTTACATCATAAATCTCATCCAAAGCCATTCCTACACGCTCTCCGCTTGTTCTTATAATGTCCTCTGCGTCAAATGCGCAAAGAGTCATTTCAGGTTTTATATATGTTCTCATTATTGCGCCGCCTCCTTATTCACTGATAGTTACTGTTCTTTCTGTACCGTAAATCTTATTGCCGTTCTGTGTTGTTGCAAAAGGTTTTATTATTAATGATTTGATAGTCTTATCGCTTTCCTTAAGATTAAGGATTGCACCGAACACATAACTGCTGTTATTAAAGTTTGTTTTGTCATATGTGGTTTCGCCTACCTTTATCTGGTTGTAAGCGGTTGTTGTTGTAATATCATTCTTCTTTTCGCCGTCTGCCGTAACTTCAAAACCGGCGTTCTTGTAGTCAAGATATTTAAGACCCGAGAAGATTGTTATCGGATATATCTTTTCTCCGTCTACTGTCTTGCTCTTCTCTGTCATTACAGCTATGTCGGAAACGCTTTCGTTACGTTCCTCAACTGTGTATAAGGTTTCGCCCTTTACCGATGCGTACTTATCGCTGTCGATAAACTTACTCGGGTCTATGCTGTAGCTTCCGCCTGTGATAGTAAGATCAATACTATTTTTAGGAGATACTACATTAAGAACTTTTGCGTTTTTCGGTGTTTTCTTAGCCGTTATTGTACCGCCGGAAATTGTAGCTTTAATATCACCGTAATTTGATACAATACTTACTGCGGAAAGATCCATTTTTCCTGTTCCGTCGTCATAGTTACCTGTATCTCCTGTTCCCTCCGAGGTAATTACGCCGCCGGTAATGTTAAGATTGCCGCGTCTGATAGCAATACCGCCGCCTGCGCCGGTTATTGTACCATCGGTTATTGTAACTTTACCGTTGTATGCCGGAGCATAAACAGCAAAGTCCGCTGTTGAAATTAATGTACCGCCGTTTATTGTTATAGTTGCGTTTCTGCCGTCATTAACACCTTCCAAAGAGCCGTTTGTTGCCACGCAGTACCAACCTGCCGTGATTTTACCGCCGGTTATTATTACATTTGAATCGACCCATGCGCCTATTGCAGTGCTTCCCATATTTACGGGATCGTTTGTTTGGGAAACATCTATGTTACCGCCGAGCATTTCAAAATTAGAGTTATAAAGGTTGATTACAGGCCAGTTTCTGCCGTTCGGTACAGAGTAAATTTCACCTGTTCCCTGTGTATCTTTAAGTGTGAGAGAACCATAGGTTACATTAATTGTGCTGTCGGGATTGTGAGCTGTTTTTATGTTGCGTCCGTTAAGGTCAAGCGTTATTGTTTTGCTGTTGAATTCTGCACCGACGCCTGTTATATCGGTATCTGCCGTAAGCGTAACCGTATCGTTATCTGAGGCAGCATCAAACGCATACTGTAATGCTGAGTAGTAGTCTCCGTTTATTTCGGCAACAGGATTAACTACAATTGAGCCGTCAGCGTTTGTTTTTATGTCAGCGTCTGCCGGAGCATATGCGCTTACGTCTGTGCTAAACGTTCCGCCTGTTACAGTCATATCGGCTGTATTTTTAGGAGCTACCACATTGAGAACCTTTGCGTTACCTTTAGCCATTATTTTGCCGCCCGAAATGTTAGCGTCGACGTCACCGTAATTTGATACAACGCTTATTGCGGAAATATCCATTTTTCCCGTTCCGTCGTCATAGTTACCGGTGTTTCCCGTTCCATCGCATAAAATTTCGCCGCCGATAACGTTAAGCTTACCGCTTCTCACTGCAATGCCGCCGCCTGCGCCGGCTACTGTTCCGCCGGTAACGTTTACCGAACTGTCGCCCTTTGCCGGAGCATATATGGCAAAGTCCATTGTTGAATACATTTCACCGCCGTTTACGTTAATAACTGTATTTGTGCAAGTGCCGTTTCCCGATACACAATAATATCCGGCATTGATTGTACCGTTATTGAGAGTAAAAGTCGCATTGTCCTGCACGGTAACGGCAAAATTACCGTTATTATACGGATCATCAAAGGCTGCTCTGATTGTTCCGCCGTTCATAATCATTTCGCCGTTTTGTATAGCTATAACACCGTGGCTTGCTGCAGCGGTATACTTGGTATCGGAATAAATTTCTCCGCCTCCGACACTGTCGGTTAACGTAAACTTTCCGCCCTCAATGAAGATGTTTTTGACTTCTTCGTTTGAGGATTTTAACTTATTGCCGTTTAAGTCAAGAGTAATATTCTTGCCTATTAATAATTGCTTTGTGTTTTCGGCATCGCCGATAAGCTTGATTGTGTCTCCGCTATTTGCCGCATCTACAGCGTCATACAATGTTGCATATGTATTTTTGCCAATCTGCGCAACATCGCCGTCGGCTGCCAAAGCTGTAACGGAGCAAGTTGTGAGCATCATTGTAGCAACTGTCAGCAATGATAAAAACTTTTTGATTTTCATTTTCTCGTTCTCCTTTTTAGTGTTTTTCCAATTATGCGGCGCTAAACCGCCATAATCAAATATATTATACTTTTTATGGCAGGTATTTTCAATATATATTTTGCACAAAAATGTAAAAAATTCTGCCTTATTTTACTATATCAAAACAGGCATAAAGCCAAAGACCGCAATATAGCCTTGACAAAGTATGATAATTGATGTAAATTTATAGTATAAATTTTTTCTTCGGAGGACTTATGGACGAAAAATTTCAAAGAACGGCAATGCTTCTCGGCGAGGCGGCGCTTGAAAAATTAAAAAATTCGCACGTTGCAATATTCGGCGTGGGCGGAGTGGGCGGATACGCCGCCGAGGCGCTTGCCCGATGCGGCGTGGGGAAGATAGATATAATAGACAACGACACCATATCGGTATCTAACATAAACAGGCAGATAATTGCGCTTACAAGCACCATCGGCAGATACAAAGCCGACGCCGTCAAGGAGCGGATTGAGGATATAAACCCCGATGCAGCGGTTACGGCGCACAAAATATTCTTTATGCCCGAAACGGAAATGGATTTTTCCGAGTTTGATTACGTTATAGACGCTATCGACACCGTTACGGGAAAGCTTGAAATAATCACCCGTGCGTACCGCTCGGGCGTTCGGGTAATAAGCTCTATGGGTACGGGAAACAAGCTTGATCCCACGCGCTTTGAAATATCCGATATATACAAAACCTCCGTCTGCCCCCTCGCGCGTGTTATGCGCAGAGAGCTTAAGGCAAGGGGCGTTAAAAAGCTTAAGGTGGTATATTCAAAAGAGGAAAGCATAAAGCTTGAAAAGGTTATCGAGGAAAACGGACGGCATCTTCCCGGAAGCGTTGCGTTTGTTCCGCCCGCCGCAGGCTTTGCCATTGCCTCTGAGGTAATAAAAGATTTGATTGGAGAATGAAAAAATGTTGTCACAAATATATTCCTGCGGTCTTAAAGGTATTGACGGGTTTCCCGTCTGCGTGCAGACAGACATATCAAACGGGCTTGTTTCCTTTGAAATAGTGGGACTCCCCGACGCAACGGTGCGTGAGGCAAAAGAGCGTGTGCGTGCCGCCGTCAAAAATTCGGGACTGCGGTTTCCGTCAAAGCGTGTGACCGTAAACCTCGCACCGGCAAACAGGCGAAAGGAGGGTTCGGGATACGATCTTCCCATAACGATTTCCGTCCTCTCCGCCACGGAACAGATAGAAATTTCCGACCCCGAAAAGACTATGTTTATAGGCGAGCTGTCGCTCGACGGCTCTATAAACGCCGTCCCCGGCGTTTTGCCGAGAGTTATCTCGGCATACGAGCAAGGGTTTAAAAAGGTGTTTGTTCCTTTTGAAAACGCAAACGAGGCGGCGGTGGTGGAGGGGATAAGCGTATATCCGGCAAAAAATCTGCAGGATATATGCAAGCATTTCTCGGGCGAAACGCCCCTTGCGCCGCACACCGTCGACCTTGAAGAATATTTTTCACAGCGGAGTCTGTCCGCTCTCGATTTCTGCGATGTAAAGGGGCAGGAAAACATCAAGCGTGCGCTTGAAGTTGCCGCCGCAGGAAATCACAACGTACTTTTGATAGGCAGTCCCGGCACGGGAAAAACCATGCTCGCACAGCGTATGAGCGGAATACTACCCGATTTGTCGTTTGACGAGTCTATGGAGGTTACAAAAATTCATTCGATCGCAGGCGTTCTGTCGCCCGAACAGCCGATTGTTTCGGAACGTCCGTTCCGCAGTCCGCACCATACAATCTCGGCGGCAGGTCTTACCGGCGGCGGTACAATACCCCGACCCGGCGAGTTGTCGCTTGCGCACAACGGCATACTTTTCCTTGACGAACTGCCCGAATTTAACAGAAACGTGCTTGAGGTTCTGCGCCAGCCGCTTGAGGACGGCAAAGTGACTATCTCGCGCGTAAACGCTATGCTTACATACCCCTGCAATATTATGCTTATGGCGAGTATGAATCCCTGTAAGTGCGGCTACCTCGGCGACAGCCGCCGCAAATGCACCTGCACGCCGTCGCAGATAAGCCGATACAGAAGTAAAATTTCGGGACCGCTCCTCGACAGAATTGATATTCAGGTTGAGGTGACGGGCGTGAATTACAGCGACTTAAGTTCGGGAAAAAAGGGCGAAACAAGCGCAGAAATAAAAAAGCGTGTTAATAAAACACGCAAAATTCAGATTGAACGGTATAAGGGGCTTAATATTTATTCCAATTCTCAGCTTACCGCAGGTATGCTCGACGAATTCTGCAAAATAGGCAAAGCGGAAAACGAGCTTTTAAAAAACGCATTTAACAGTCTCGGATTGAGCGCACGTGCGCATGGCAGAATACTCAAGGTTGCACGCACAATCGCCGACCTTGAGGAGTCGGAAAATATCACCGTTTCGCACATCGCCGAGGCGATACAGTACAGGAGTTTAGACCGAAAATTTTTTGAATAACGGTATCTGCACGCCGTAGGGCAGGGGCTTGTCTCCTGCCGTTTTTGTTTGCATATTTTGCGGGGCGATGAAGGCATCGGGTAGATTGTCAAGTCAAGTGCAATATTTCAGCAGGAGATTTCAGATTGAGACACAATTTGGGTCTGTTG